>NZ_QAJB01000008.1:0-8049 GCF_003061325.1 Microbacterium sp. HMWF026 | reverse complement strand
GGTGTGCTCGTCCCATTTTTGGTCGGTCGGGAGGCTGCCGAACTGCGATATGTGGGACATACCCCGTCAGAAGTGGGACATGGCGTCGGTGGCGTGGCTGGTGAGCCCGGCGCTAGGACCTCGTCCCACTTTTAGTCGGTTGGGAGGCTTCCGAACCGCGATATATGGGACATACCCCGCCAGAAGTGGGACATGCGCGCCCGTAAGTGGGACGAGGGGAGGGGGAGCCGCGCGAACGCCGATCCGCGGCGCTCGCGCGAGACCCACTAAGGTCGGGGCATGCCGCGCCTGCTGGTCCGCCGCCCCTCGCCCCTGCTCGCCGAGGGCGAGCTCACACACCTCGACCGGGTGCCGGTCGACGCCGATCTGGCTGTCGCGCAGTGGCGCGCGTACGTCGACGCCTTCCGTTCGCGCGGGTGGGATGTCATCGAGATCGAGTCGGCCGACGCGCAGCCCGACGGGGTCTTCGTCGAGGATGCCGTGGTCATCTTCGGCGACCTGGCTGTGATCTGCCGCGCGGGCGCCGAGTCGCGTCGCGGCGAGGCCGAGACGGTGCGCGTCGGGGTGGTGGCATCCGGAATCGAGACCGCCGAGATCACCGCGCCCGGGACGCTCGACGGCGGCGACGTGCTCAAGGTCGGCGACACCGTCTATGTGGGCGCGTCGTCGCGGACGAACGCGGAGGGCATCGCGCAGCTGCGAACGCTGCTCGAGCCGCGCGGGTGGGTCGTGCGCGAGATCCCCGTCAGCAAGGTGCTGCACCTCAAGTCGGGGGTGACGGCGCTCCCGGACGGCACGGTGATCGGGTTCGAGCCGCTCGTCGACGATCCCGCGCTCTTCCCGGCGTTCGCGGGCGTTCCCGAGGAGCACGGCACCGCGGTGGTGGTGCTCGACGACAGCACCGTGCTGATGTCGGCGGACGCTCCCGAGACGGCCCGGTCGCACCGCGCGCGGGGACTCGAGGTCGTCACGGTGGACATCAGCGAGTTCGAGAAGCTCGAGGGGTGCGTCACCTGTCTGTCGGTGCGCGTGCGTGACTGACGGGGCGGCCTGGTCGCCGTCGAGGCGCCGATAAACGCCGTCCGTGCCGAGAAACGCCGCGGCAACGCGTTTCTGGACACGATCGGCGTTTATCGGTGACTTCCCGCCGGCGCAGCACCCCGCGGGCGCAGCACCCGGCGGGCGCAGCACCCCGCGAGCGCGGGACCCCGTGGGCGGCTTCAGCCGGGCCGCCGCGCGCTCAGGCGTGCAGGGCGTCGTTCAGCGTCACGCCGACGCCGGCGCGCGCCGAGGCCTCGACCGCACCCGTGAGGGAGTTGCGGCGGAACAGGATGCCGTCGCGACCCGACAGTTCGCCGGCCTTGACCGTCTCGTCTCCGACGCGGACCTTCGTGCCCGCCGTGACGTAGAGTCCGGCCTCGACGACGCAGTCGTCGCCCAGCGAGATGCCGATGCCGGCGTTCGCACCGAGCAGGGTCCGCGCGCCGATCGAGACGCGGTGGGTACCGCCGCCTGACAGCGTGCCCATGATCGAGGCGCCTCCGCCGATGTCGGTGCCGTCGCCGATCACGACGCCCTGCGAGACGCGGCCCTCGATCATCGACGAGCCGAGGGTTCCGGCGTTGAAGTTGACGAAGCCCTCGTGCATCACGGTCGTGCCGGGGGAGAGGTGCGCGCCCAGACGGACCCGCGACGCGTCGGCGATGCGCACCCCGGCGGGCAGGACGTAGTCGGTCAGGCGCGGGAACTTGTCGAGCCCCTGGAGCTGGATGCCGTGGGCCCGCAGCCGCGGGAGCAGGCGGGCCGCATCGTCGGGGTGCATCGGCCCGGCGGTGGTCCACGCCACGTTGGGCAGGTGGCCGAAGATGCCGTCGAGGTTGATCTCGTTCGGACGCACGAGCAGGTGCGACAGCGCGTGCAGGCGCAGGTAGGCGTCGACGGTCGAGGTCGGGGCGGCATCCGCGTCGATCTGCAGCGACACGGTCTCGACGACGACGCCGCGGCGGTCGTCGGGGCCCGCGGACGCGGACAGCTCCGTTTCGAGAGAGGAGAGGTCGTCGGCGGCGCCGAGCCGTGGGTTCGGGAACCACGCGTCGAGCACCGTTCCCCCGGTGGTCCGCGTCGAGAGGCCGGCAGCGCTGATCAGTCGTTCGTCACTCACGAGCCCAGGCTACCGGCGCGACCGCGTGTGAAATGATCGGGGCATGTCCGGGCTCGACCTCACGTCCTCTTCCGTCGCCCTCACGCGGGCCATCTGCGACATCCACAGCGTGTCGGGAGACGAGACTCCTCTCGCGGATGCCATCGAAGCCGCCGTCTCGGCCTACCCCCACCTCGAGGTGACCCGCGACGGCGACACGATCGTCGCCCGGACCACCCTCGGCCGCGCGCGCCGTGTCGTGATCGCCGGGCACATCGACACGGTGCCCATCAACCGCAACCTCCCGGTGGAAGACCGCGAGATCGACGGCGAGGCGTTCCTGTGGGGGCGCGGCACCGTCGACATGAAGGCGGGCGTCGCGGTGCAGCTCAAGCTCGCGGCCGAGCTCAGCGCGCCCCCGGTCGACATCACCTGGATGTGGTACGACCACGAAGAGGTCGACTCGTCGCTGAACGGCCTCGGCCGACTCGCGCGAAACCGCCCCGACCTGTTCGAGGGCGCCTTCGCGATCCTGGGCGAGCCGAGCAACGGCGAGGTCGAGGGGGGCTGCAACGGCACCCTCCGCGCGGTCGTGCGCACCACCGGCGTCCGCGCGCACAGCGCTCGCTCCTGGATCGGCGAGAACGCCATCCACAAGGCCGCACCCATCCTCGCCCGCCTGGCCGAGTACCGCGCGCGCGAGATCGAGGTCGAGGGGCTCGTCTACCGCGAGGGCCTCAACGCCGTGTCGATCACGGGCGGGGTCGCGGGCAACGTCATCCCCGACGCGTGCGCCGTCGAGGTCAACTACCGCTTCGCGCCCAGCCGCGACGCCGAGGCCGCCGCGCGCGTCGTGCGCGACGTCTTCACCGGTTTCGAGGTCGAGATCGTGGACATCGCCGAGGGTGCCCGTCCCGGACTCGACGCCGAACTCGCGACACAGTTCGTGGATGCCGTCGGCGCCACCCCGAAGCCCAAGTACGGCTGGACGGACGTGGCGCGGTTCTCGGCCCTCGGCATCCCGGCCGTCAACTACGGTCCCGGCGACCCGCACCTCGCGCACCACGACGAGGAGCGGGTCCCCGTCGCGCAGATCGTGGCGGTCGAGGACGGTCTGCGCGCCTGGCTGAGCGGGTCGTGACCACCGGGGTCTCGGCATCCGCGCCGGTCCGGGTGTGGTCGCGCCTGCCCGTGGCCGCGCGCATCGCGCTCATCTACGTCGCGGCGCGCCTGGTCACCACCGGGTTCTTCCTCGCCGCCGCGGCCCTGTCGACGCCGGCCTCGCGCTACGGCGTCTCTCCGTCTCTCGCCGACCTCTCGATCGGGTGGGACGCGCAGTGGTACTGGCTGGTCGCGGTGTCGGGCTACCCGACCGAGCTGCCCCTCGCGGCGGGCGGGCACATCGCCGAGAACGCCTGGGCCTTCATGCCGCTGTACTCATGGCTGTCGGGTGCCGTGGGGGCGCTCATGGGGTCGTGGGGCGCCGGCGCGGTGACCGTCTCGCTGCTGTCGGGCTATGGCGCGTGCGTCGTGCTGCACGCCCTGCTGCGCGAGCGCATCGGTGCGTCGGCGGCGATGTGGGCGGTCGTCCTGTTCGCGTGCGGTCCGCTGGCGGCGCTGTTCCAGGTCGGCTACGCGGAGTCGCTGTTCCTGCTGCTGCTGTTCCTGGCTCTGCGCTGCGTCCAGCTGCGGCGGTGGGGCTGGCTCTACGCGCTCGTGCCGGCGATGGGGTTCACCCGACCCGGCATCCTGGCCTTCGCGCTGTTCCTCGGGCTGTACGGCATCCATCGGTTCCTCCGTCGACGCCGCGAACCGCTGCCGTCGCGCGAGGTGGTGCACCTCGTCGCGCTGGGTGCGCTGGCCACGATCGTCGGGTTCTCGTGGCAGGTGATCGCGGCCGCGGTCACCGGTGATCCGGGGGCGTACCTGGCGACCGAGCTCGCCTGGCGCCGCAACTGGACGGGGAACAGCGAGGGCGGATTCCTGCCCGGTGACGGGTGGGTGCAGGCCGCCGGCTTCTGGTTCACGCAGTGGGGTCTCGGCGTCTGGGCCGGGTACGCCTTCCTCGTCGTGCTGATCGTCGGTGCGGCGTGCGTGCTGCTGTTCGTGCCGCAGGTGAAGAAGCTCGGCGTCGAGTTCCGGCTGTGGTCGGCGAGCTACCTGATCTATCTGCTGCTGGTGTTCTTCCCGCAGTCGAGCGTGTTCCGCCTGCTCGTGCCCGTATCTCCGCTGTGGGGGGCGCTGGCCCTCCCGCGCTCGCGCGCGTGGCGCATCGGCATCCTGGCCCTGTCGCTGCTGGGCCAGTGGTGGTGGATCTACAACATGTACGGACTGGGCAACGCCTATTGGCAGATCCCTTGAGACGGCCGATGACCGCGTCGGGGCGCCCCGATACGGGGTGCCCGCGACGACCGACTAAACTAGTTCACGACCAATCACGAAAAGGGGGCCGCGATGGCAGCCATGAAGCCGCGTACCGGTGACGGACCGATGGAGGCCGTGAAGGAGGGCCGGTTGATCATCGTGCGGGTTCCGCTCGAGGGTGGCGGGCGACTCGTCGTCTCTGTCAACGACGCCGAGGCGAAAGAACTCTACGACGTGCTCGGAGGGGTCGTCGGCGCTGCCTGACGATCTTCGCGCGCACGGAAGCCGGTCCTTCGGGACCGGCTTTCGTCGTTCCCGGGGCGTTGCGCGCCGGGCGCTTCGGGTCAGCCCTGGGCGGGACGGGTGGTCAGCTGCAGCAGGCCCTCGCCGGTCGTTGACAGGGCGCCGATCACCGCGGGGGACGCCTGCACCTCTTGGATGAGCGACCGGTAGGCGGTGGTGATGGCGTCGCGACGCACTGGGTCGGCGACGGCGCCGCCGGACAGGACGCGGGGGATGAGCACCGTGCCGCCCGCGCGCACCAGACGCAGCCCGTGCTCGACGTACTCGATGACGCCCTCGGGGTCGGCGTCGATGAAGACGATGTCGTACGAGGCCTCGTTCATGCGGGGCAGCACGTCGGCGGCGCGGCCGGTGATGAAGCGGGCCCGCGCCGCGGGGACGCGCGCGTCGGCGAAGGCCTGACGGGCGGCGCCGAGGTGCTCGGGCTCGCTGTCGATCGTGGTGATCGTCGCGCGCGGTGATCCGTGCAGCAGCCACAGGCCCGAGACGCCTCCGCCGGTGCCGACCTCGACGATGTTGAGCGCGCGCGACGCGGCCGAGATCACCGCGGCCTGGGCGCCCACCGCGGGGCTGATGGGGGCCGCGCCGAGCTCGAGCGCGTGCGCCCGGGCGCGAGCGATGTGCTCGGGCTCGACCGTCGTCTCTTGCACGAACCGCTCGTTCGCCTCATGACCGCTCACGTGGACCTCCACCCCTCAGGCTAGACGGCCCGGCGGTGCGAACCCCCGAGGCGCGGCCGGTAATCTGGACCCATGTTCTTCGGCCTCACGATCGAGAAGCTGATGCTGATCGGCGTGATCGCCGCTGTGCTCATCGGCCCCGAGCGTCTTCCGCGGTACGCCGAGGCGCTGGCGAAGTTCACCAAGCGCGCGAAAGAAACGCTGCAGGGTGCGCGCACCCGCATGCGCGACGAGATGGGTCCCGAGTTCGACGACGTCGACTGGAAGAAACTCGACCCCCGCCAGTACGACCCGCGCCGCATCATCCGCGAGGCTCTTCTCGACGACACCCCCACGGCCACGATGCGCGCCGCCGGTGCCGCGGCCCTCGCCGCGCGCGAGAAGCCGGCCACCACGCCGTTCGTGGCGGGGGAGCGCCCGCCGTTCGACGACGAAGCCACCTGATCCGACCGGGGTCCGACGGTCTCGGCCACCGGGTGCGGGGCCGCGACCTGACCGGGCTCGGACAGTCTCGGCCACCGGGGGCGGAGCCCCGCGGGCCTCAGACGCTCAGGCGCAACGGTCTGCCCGCCAGACCCCGCGGGCGCACCGCGAGAGCCGCGGCGGCGGCATCGATCGCGCGGGCGGCCGGGTCGTCGGGCTGCGACAGCACCACGGGCTTCCCGTCGTCCCCTCCCGTGCGCAGCGCCGGGCTGAGCGGAACGGATGCCAGCAGCGGCACCGCCGCGTCGGCGCTCGACAGGGCGTGCGCGACCTCGTCGCCGCCTCCCGCGCCGAACAGGTCGAGCACCGTTCCGTCGGGAAGGGTCATGGCGGCCATGTTCTCGATCACGCCGATCGGTCGCTGACCCGTCTGCCGTGCGACCAGGCCCGATCGCACCGCCACCTCGGCGGCCGCGGCCTGCGGGGTCGTCACGACGAGGACGTCGGCGTGGGGGAGCAGCTGCCCCACCGAGATCGCGACATCGCCGGTTCCCGGCGGCATGTCGAGCAGCAGCACGTCGAGATCGCCGAAGAAGACGTCGGTGAGGAACTGCTGCACGGTGCGGTGCAGCATGGGTCCTCGCCAGGCGACCGCGCCCGCGGCATCCTCTCCGGGACGGCGCAGGAACATGCCGATCGAGATCACCTTCACGCCATACGCGACCGGCGGAAGGATCAGGTCGTCCAGACGCGTCGGGGCCGGGGGCAGGCCGTCGGCGTCGACCAGGCCCAGCAGGCCCGGGATCGAGAAGCCGTGGACGTCGGCGTCGATGAGCCCGACGCGCAGGCCCCGGGTGGCCAGGGCGACCGCGAGGTTCGCGGTGACGGTGGACTTTCCCACCCCGCCCTTTCCGCTGGTCACGGCGATGACGCGCGTGAGCGAATCGGGTCCGAACGGCATCTCGCGCTTCGCCCGACCACCGCGCAGCTTGTCGGTGAGGGCCTTGCGCTCGTCGGGCGACATGACGCCGACCCGCACCTCGACCGCGTCGATCCCGTCGACCGAGGCCGCGGCATCCCGGACCTCTCTTTCGATGCGGTCCGCGGCGGGGCACCCGACGATTGTCAGGGCGATGCCCACGTCGGCGACACCGTCCGCGACGGTGATCTCGCGCAGCATGTCGAGGTCGCCGAGGGGCCGGCGCAGTTCGGGATCGGTGACGGCCGCGACCGCGTCGCGGACGCGATCGGCGAGCGCCGCGGTCACGGGGTGGCTCGCGGAGCGGTCGAGCGAGCGGCGGTGTCGGGCTGGTCGTCCAGGCGTTCGAGCAGCGCCTTGAGCTCGGTGCGTAGCGTGTCCTTGGTGATGACCTCGTCGGTCAGGTCGCGCACGGCCATGCGCAGGGCCACGATCTCGCGGGCGAGGTACTCGGTGTCGGCGAGGTTGCGCTCCGCGCGCTGGCGGTCCTGCTCGATCTGCACGCGGTCGCGGTCGTCCTGCCGGTTCTGTGCGAGCAGGATCAGCGGGGCCGCGTACGAGGCCTGCAGCGAGAGCACGAGCGTCAGGGCGGTGAAGCCGATGTCGGCCGAATCGAAGCGCAGCTCGTCGGGCATGAGCGAGTTCCACCCCATCCACACCACGCAGAACAGCGTCAGCGACAGCAGGAACGTGGGCGTGCCCATCGCGCGTGCCACCCACTCGGTGAAGCGCCCGAAGCGGTCGCGCGAGGGCTGGGGGGTGCGGGGGGCGAGCACACCGGTGCGCCCGCGGGGCGCATCGAGGGCCGGCTGCTTGTTGTTGCGTGCCATCAGCGCCTCCTCGGAGTCTGCGGGATCTGGGGGATGCTCTGCGTCGCGAGCGGTCTGACCGATGTCGGCGGTCTCGGATCGTCGCTGTCGTGCGTGCGCCAGTCATCGGGCAGCAGGTAGTCGAGCACGTCATCGACGCTGACGCAGCCGACGAGGCGATGGGCCTGATCGACGACGGGCAGCGAGACGAGGTTGTAGCTGGCCAGCAGGCGCGCGACCTCGGCAGCCGTGGCGTCGGAGGGGACGGGCTCGAGCGTGTCGTCGATGATGGCGCCCAGTCGCTCGTGCGGCGGGTAGCGCAGCATCCGCTGGAAGTGCACGGTGCCCAGC
>NZ_QAJB01000095.1:0-5432 GCF_003061325.1 Microbacterium sp. HMWF026 | reverse complement strand
GCTGAACACCGGGTTGCTCAGCTTGAGCACGCCCAGGGGCTCGACCTGCCCGCGGCGGAAGACGCGGAAGTTCTGGTCCTGCTGGCTGCCGAGCGCGTCGACGTCGATCTCGACGCCGAACGTCTCGGCGAACAGGCGTCTCACCTCGTCGTCCGAGAGGGTTGGCGTGGGCAGGTCGACCTGGCTGAAGTAGTCGAAGACCTGGGTGGGGGCAGTCTCGGTCACGGCGGGTTCCTCGGGCGATTCGGGCGTCAGAGAGAGGAGTCGGATGCCGTGCCCACGGCGCCGGCGACGGCCCCGGCGGCGTCGCGCACGGCGACGACGACGAGCGGGCCGTAGGGGGCGACCCACTCGCTCACGGGCTCACCGTACGCGTCGGGCGCGATGCGGGCCACACCCGTCAGGCGATCGCCCGCCCGCTCGACCTCCACGCGGACGCCGTCGACGTACGCGACGTGCGCCTGGGCGGTGCCGCCGGTGACCGTCGCCGCGAAGCGGACGAGTCCGTCCTCGCGGATCACCTCGTCGACGACGACCTCGAGCGCTCCCTCGGCGGCCGGTCGAGGGGCGTCGAACAGCGCCTCGTCGGGCAGGGCGGGGGTGCGCGGCGGCGTCGTGCGGCGGGCGCCCAGGCCGACGACGGCCTCGGCCAGCCGCACGAGCCGGGTGTCGCTGTACGCGGGCCCGGCGATGGTCAGACCCACCGGCATCCCGGTGTCGTCCATCGTCCCCATCGGCACGGTCACGGTGGGGATGCCGAGGTGGCGGGGCACGAGATTGCCGTTGCAGACCCACACGCCGTTGCGCCACGCGATGTCGGCCGAGGCGGGGTTCACATCCGCGTCGGCGGGCCCGACGTCGGACTGGGTGGGGAAGACGACGGCGTCGAAGCCCTCGGCATCCATCCACTGCTCGAAGTCGACGCGGCGGGTGTGCTCCAGTCCGCGCAGGCCCTCCTCGAGGCTCGCGACGTCGCGCCAGTCCGGGTCCCACGTGCGGGCCCGGTCGACGTAGGCGCCGATGTCGTACGAGATGTCGTAGTGCCAGATGCCGTAGCGATCGGCGAGAGCGCCCGGGGGGTGCGGGAAGATCAGCGGGGCTTCGGCGTCGGCGAGGCGGGGCAGGTGCGGGTCGCCGTTGGTGCGCAGGAAGGTGTCCATGGCCCAGACCGCGAGGTCGCCGACCTCGTCGTCGAGGAACTCCCGCGAGACGAAGCCGCGATCGAGGAAGTCCTCGTCGCCGTCGTGCAGCTTCTCGTAGCGGTCGACGACGGGGAAGTCGGTCTCGACCACCTCGGCGCCGGCGGCCTCGAGGTCGGCACGCAGCCCCTCCCACAGGCGCATCACGCTGTCGCGCGTGACGATCGGCGAGGCGTTGTCGGGGTCGCCGTTGACGTAGATGCGGGGGACGGCCAGGCGCAGGCCGGCCAACGGCAGCGGGTCGAGGTCGGCGAACGACGCGGGGCGCACCTCGGACGGTCGCGGCAGGGCGATGAAGGGCTGCGTGCGCCACAGATCGCCCTCGGTCTGCCGGTCGTCGGCGACCACGGCATCCAGCACGTGCTTCATATCGGCGATCGAGCGGGTGTGGGGGACGACGACGTCCATCGTCGGCACGAGCGGCCAGTTGCCGCGCACCGAGATGACCCCGCGCGAGGGGGTGTAGGCGACGAGGGCGTTGTGCGAGGCGGGCGCGCGGCCCGACGACCAGGTCTCTTCGCCCAGACCGAAGGCGCAGAAGCTCGCGGCGGTGGCGGTTCCCGATCCGTTCGATGAGCCCGAGCCGAACGCCGACGAGAGGTAGTCGCCGTTGTAGGGCGACTCGGCGCGTCCGTAGACGCCGCGCTGCATGCCGCCCGCGGCCATCGGGGGCATGTTCGTCAGCCCGAGGAAGACCGCGCCGGCCGCGCGCAACCGCTCGATGGCGAAGGCGTCATCGCCGGCGACGAGGTCGCGGAAGGCCGGGGAGCCGGATGCCACGGGCAGCCCCGCCACGCGGTAGCTGTCCTTGGCGGTGAAGGGGATGCCGTCGAGCACCCCGAGCGACCGGCCCTGCGCGCGGCGGATGTCGGAGGCCCGCGCCTGCGCGAACGCGCGGGGGTCGAGGACGGGCACCGCGTTCAGGCGGATGCCGGAGCGGTCGTACGCCGCGATGCGGTTGAGGTAGCGCGCGACCAACTCGACGCTGGTGACCTCGCCGGCCTCGAGGGCGGCGTGCAGACGGTCGACATCGGCATCGACGACGGAGAGGACCTCGGGTGTCATGGGCAGAAACCTACACCGTTTGTTTTGCCCTGACGAGAGGCAGTTCGCCCGCCGGAGTGCCTCGCGTCCCGAGGGCAAGCGCTACCCGCGCGGTCGCCGCTGCTGGGACGATTCGATCATGGATGCCACCACCGACGAGCCCGCACTGCTGCCCGATCGCCCGCGCGTCGACCACCGCCGGCCCGTGGCCCTGATCACGGGCGTCGTCGCCACCGTGCTGTTCGTCGCGCTGCGCCTGGCGGTCGACCTCGACGGAGGGGCGCCGCTGGCCCTCGACCAGTGGTGGGACGACGCCATGGCGTCTCTGGCGAACCCCGTGGCGGTCATCGTCGCCTGGATCCCCGCGACGGTCGGCGGCACGATCGGCATGATCGTCATCGGCATCTCGACCACCATCGTGTTCCTGCTCGTCAAACGCCCGTGGGATGCGTTGAATGTCGCGGCATCCATCGCCCTCGTCGTCCTGATCGGCGCCCCGCTCGCCGCCGTCATCGCCCGCGCCCGCCCCCTCGACTCGCTCGCCGAGACCCAGGCGACGTCGTTCCCCTCGGGGCACACCGCCGTGGCGACCACCATCGCGATCACTCTCGCGCTCATCCTCCGCCGCGGGTGGATCTGGGCCGCCGGGGCGGTCTGGGTCGTGCTGATGATGTGGAGTCGCACGTACCTGCACGCGCACTGGCTCTCGGACGTCACGGCCGGGTTCCTCGAGGGGGTGGCGGTGGCGACCCTCGTGTGGGCCCTGATCGAGGTGTGGCGCGTGCGCCGCGCGCAACGGGTGGTCGCGCAAGAGGGCTGAGCGCTATCGTCCCAGGATGAGTTCCGCCGCCTCCTCCGCCTCCGCCGCCGCCGACAAGGCGCAGGATTCCACGGCCTTCCGCGTCGCGGCGCGGATCGGGTACGTCGTCCTGGGGCTGCTCCACCTCCTCATCGGGGCGATCGCGATCGGAATCGCCACCGGCTCCGGGGGTGACAGCGCCGATCAGAGCGGGGCGGTCCAGCAGGTCGCGAGCGCGCCGGCGGGCATGCTGCTGCTGTGGGTGATCGTGATCGGTCTCGCCGCGCTGGCGGTCTGGCAGATCGCGGATGCCGTCGCCGAACGCGATCCCGATACGAAGAAGCGCTGGGCCCACCGCGCCAAGTACGTCGGCACCGCCGTGGCCTACGGGGCGATCGGCGTCACCGCCTTGACCGTGCTGATGGGCGGACGCTCCGACTCGGGCGAGCAGACCCGCACGCTGAGCGCGCAGCTGATGGCCTCGCCCGCGGGCCTGGTGGTGCTCGTGATCATCGGTCTCGCCGTCACGGCGATCGGCGTCGCCTTCGTCGTCCGCGGCATCACCAAGGCGTTCATGAAGAACATCTCGAGCCCCGGCGGCACCACTGGGCGCGGCATTCGCACGTTCGGGATGGTGGGATACATCGCCAAGGGCATCGCGGTGGGCGTCGCGGGCATCCTGTTCCTCGTCGCCGCCTTCGCTCACGACCCGAACGCGGCCGGCGGGCTCGACGCGGGCCTGCGCTCGCTCGCGGGCTTGCCGTTCGGGCAGTTCATCCTGTGGCTGGTCGGCGCGGGACTCGTGGTCTACGGGCTGTTCTGCTTCGCGCGCGCCCGCTACGCGCGCATGTGAGCACCCCTCAGCGAGAGGCCGGGGGCCGGGCCCCCGCGATGAGCAGCGACAGGCCCAGCTCGAAGGCGCGGGTCGACACGGGATCGTCTTCGTCGTGCCCGTCGAGCGCGGCGTAGGCGGCGGCGAAGCGCGGGACATCCTGCTCCTGACCGGTGGGGTCGAAGATGACCGCGGGGCCGCTGCCGTCGAGCACGCTGCCGAGGATGAACGACTCGAACGCGGTCAGCAGCGGCAGGATGTCGTCGCTGGTCCAGCCCACGCGTTCGGCGGCGACGGTGAAGTCCTCGTACTGCGACATCAGGAGCGGTGCCGAGGCGCGATTGCCCATGAGCAGCGGGATGGCGCGCGGGTGCAGGCGGAACGCGTCGCGGTACGACCGCGCCCACAGCAGCAGCCCCTCCTCCCACTCGCGCTCGCGCAGGAATGAGGAGTCGATGCCCGACGACACGATCGCGCGCACGTCCTCGACCAGGGCGGCGAGGTTGGGGACGTGGTTGTACAGCGACGTCGGGTGCACCTTGAGGCGGTCGGCCACGCGCCGGATGCTCGCGCCCTCGCTGCCGTCGCGGTCGACGAGGGCGAGGGCGGCGCGCGCGATCGCGTCGCGCGAGAGCTTGGGCTGAGTCGGCCGGGGCACGCGGGGCCTTTCGGTGGGGTGCGACCACGCTACGCGATGGGCGGCGTGTTTCGGCGAGGTAAGACGCTCGTGACGAGTCGTCGATGCGTTCATGACCGCGCGCGCGATGGCCGTAGCGTTCAAGAAACCTACGTTGTATGTTTCTCGCAGCGCACGGGCACAGGGAGGTCTCCATGGCGATCGTCTTCACGGGCGGCACGATCCGGATCGACGGGCGGACGTCCGACGTCGACCGTCTCGTCGTCGTCGACGGGGTCGTCGCCGAGCCGGGGCATCCCGTGCCCGATGACGCCGAGCACATCGACCTCGACGGAGGCCTGCTGCTCCCCGCCTTCGGCGACGGGCACGTGCACCCCCTGCTCGCCGGACGCGAACGCACCGGACCCGCGCTGCGCGACGCGACGAGCGTCGCCGAGATCGTCGACCGGGTCCGCGCGTGGGCCGCGGCCTCGGACGCCCCCTGGCTCGTCGGGGGCAGCTACGACGCCACGATCGTGGACGGCGGTCTGTTCGACGCCCGCTGGCTGGACGCCGCCGTCCCCGACCGCCCCGTCGTGCTGCACGCGTGGGATTACCACACGGCCTGGGTCAACACCGCGGCGCTGCGCGCCGGGGGAGTGGATGCCGAGACCCCCGACCCCCCGCTCGGACGCATCGTCCGCCGCGATGACGGCTCCCCGTCCGGCACCCTCGTCGAGCGCCCCGCGATCGACCTGGTCCTGGCGCACGCCCCCCGACCCGCGCGGGCGGACGACATCGACGCGCTCGCCGCGGCCACGACGCACCTCGCCGCGCAGGGCATCGCGTGGGCGCAAGAGGCCTGGGCCGAGATCGACGACGTGCCCACCTGGATCGCCGCCGCGCGGGCGGGACGTCTCGCCGTCGACGTCGACCTGGCCC
>NZ_QAJB01000094.1:0-10295 GCF_003061325.1 Microbacterium sp. HMWF026 | reverse complement strand
GCCCCCAGGATGGTCGACACCGCCAGCGTGGCCTGACGCTCGAAGTCGCGCCACACCGTCCGCGAGCCGCCGACCGGGTCCACGATGTCGTCCTCGTAATTCCCCCCGCCGGACCCGGCCAGACGCTCCCGCCCCGCCGCCCGCACCAGGGCGGGCCAATCGGACGCCCCGCCCCGAGCGCACACCGCCTCGGCGCGGCGCGCGAACTCCCGCACCGTGAACACCGATGAGACCAGGTCGGGGCGCAGGTCGAGCACGACCCGGCGATGCGCGCGCTCAGCGCACAGCACCGTATCCCCCGGCTGCAGGATGCCGTCGGTCAGGGCCCGTGCACGATGACCTCCCAGGTCGAGCCCATAGGCGCGCGCCACCTCCCGCACCTCGCTCGTCGCGTGCGCCCCCGGCCGAGCCGCGGTCCCCGCGCTCTCGATGCGGAGCCGGACGTGGGGCGACGACGCCAGATGCGAGGCGAGCAGCCCCGCGACGAAGGGCGAGCGGATCATGTTGGCGGTGCACACGATCACCAACCGATCACCGGTCATCGAACGGCCTCGAGCATCGCACTCTCCTCTCGCGCGGCAGACGCCTACCGCTTCCGAGTACACCCCCGCGCGGCGCGCGAGCGGTACGACGTCGGCACGTGCCCGCGCGCCCCGGGGCGGGTGAAGTCGCCGACGGAGGCGGGCGAGGTTCGGCCCCGATCACCCCGCGGTCCGGGTGGCGATCGCACGATGGAGGGGATCCCCGACAGGAAGGCTGCCATGGGCATTTTCGGAAACGCATTCTCGGGCTGGCATCTGCTGCTCATCCTCGCCGTCGTCGTTCTGCTGTTCGGCGCGGCGAAGCTCCCCGCGCTGGCCAAGAGCGTCGGCCAATCCGTGCGCATCCTCCGCTCCGAGACCAAGGACGCCGAGGCCGCCGCGGATCAGCCCCCCGCCACGACGCCCGACCACGGCTCCGAGACGGGGCGCGCCGGCTCGACGACGTCTCAGACGTGACGCGCGGGACGCGGCATCACCCGGCCCCCCACGGGGCCGGGGACGGGGGACGGATGCCGCTCCTCGCCCACCTGTCCGAACTCCGGCGACGCCTCACTCTGTGCGCGATCGCCATCGCCGTCGCCGGAGTCGCCGGCTTCGCGCTGTCCGATCTCGTGATCGAGGCCGCCGCCGGCCCCCTGCGTCAGGTTCAGGGCCCCTCGCTCACCGGGCTCAATTTCACGCGCATCGGTGAAGCCTTCGATCTCCGGTTCAAGATCGCGCTGACGCTCGGCATCGTCCTGTCGGCACCGGTGTGGATCTTTCAGGGCTGGGCCTATCTGGTGCCCGGCCTCACCTCTCGCGAGCGGCGAGGGGGGATGGTCTTCATGGCGACCGCCGTGCCGTTGTTCTTCTGCGGCGTCTGGTTCGGATGGTCGGTGGTGCCGCAGATCGTGACCATCCTCGCGGGCTTCGCGCCCTCGGGGTCGACCACGATGCTCACCGCGAGTCAGTACTTCGACTTCCTGCTGAAGCTGGTCGTCGGCGTCGGGCTGTCGTTCGTGTCGCCCCTGGTCCTGATCGCGCTGAATGCCGTGGGAGTGCTCAGCGGACGGACGATCGTCCGCGGATGGCGAGTGGCACTCGTGGCGATCATCGTGTTCTCCGCCGCCCTGACCCCCCCGGCCGACCTGCTGAGCATGCTCATCATCGCCGTGCCGCTGTGCGCCCTGTACGGTGGCTCGGCGGCCTGGACGCTGCTGCACGATCGCCGCGTCGAGCGTCGCGCTCGCGCGTCCCGCTGAGCTGCGTCAGGACGCAGACGGTGACACCGGGCTGCCGGCCACCATTCGCGCGCGCTGCGACTCGAGGACGAGCCGACGCCCGATCGCATCCGCATCGTCGAGCTCGACCGCGAAGGACGTGCCCCCGCCGACCTCGACGACGATCCAGGTCAGGTCGTCGTCTCGGCGACGGAGGACGCCGATCTCGACGTCGCGGGCGTCGCCGTCACCCTGGGCCCATCCGTCGCGCGTTCTGACCGTGAGAGCGACGCCCTCGCTGCGGTGGTCTTCGTCGTCGGGATGCACCGTGTCGCCGTGAGCCGTGACGCACCACGCGTACGGGCACCGGCACAGGGCCGGGTGACGGTCGGGGATCGCGGGGTTCATGGCGTGCACCTTCCTCGAGGCATCGCCGCAGGACGCGACGATCCGGACATCGATGGGCACCACCACAGTGAAACGCAAACCTCCGACATCCCCCTCAGCGTCCGGGTGCGAAGCCCTTCGGCGGCAGCGGGACCAGGTCGCTGAGCGGTACCTCCAGCACCTCGGCGAGGGCCACGAGGGTTCGCAGCCGCGGATTCGCCGCGGTCCCCGGATTCGACTCGCCCTTCTCCAACTTCCGGTAGGTGAAGGTGGCGAGGCCGGCAGCGTGTGCGACCTGCTCCTGCGACATCTGCTTCTCGGCGCGGGCGCGAAGCATCCGCACTCCCAGCTCGCGGGCGAAATCGGTCCAGGGATCGGGCACATCGCTCATGGGACCAGCCTGCGCGATCGGCCATTCTCACATGAACATGTAAACATTCCCCTCGCTCGTCTGTGAGAGCCGACGGCATGCACACCCGAGGTGGTGAGGTAGCCCGCGAGACGGGTGAGGGTCGAGGCGATATGTCGGGCGACGGCCGAAACGGACCGATCCTCCGACCGAGCGATTCCGGCGAGCCCTCCCCCCGGTACCCGCCGGATCGCCGTCTCCATTCCTCGCGTGTCTGCGCCTCTCACCCGGTCTGGTGGCGAACCGCCGGTGCGGCCCGCGCCAGGCGCCGATGCAAGAGTCGTCGCGCTCAGCGGCGTCCGACTGCGGATACCTGGGAGCGAAAACGTCCTCGGACGTGGGAGGCAGCCGAACCGTGAAGACATCCGTTTCGTACCAGGACTCACCCGGGCTCTCGTCCGGCTCGACCGCCGATCGATCCGCTCGACGCATCCCCTGGCAGCGGCGCTATGCGAGATGGGTCCTGCTCGCGGACGCGGCGGTCATCGCCACCGTCGTCTTCGGAACCCAGGTGCTCTGGCTGGGCCCGCGCACCGTCGGCGTGACCTCGTCGACCCTCGACTACAGCACCGTCTCCGTCCTCACGAGCACCGCGTGGATGCTCGCGCTCGCGCTGAGCGGATCGCGCCAGGAGCGCGTGATCGCGTACGGCGTGGCCGAGTACCGGCTGGTGGTCGCGGCATCCCTGCAGGTGTTCGGGATCGTCGCGATCGCCGCCTATCTGACGACCGCCGAACTCTCTCGCGGGTACTTCCTGCTCAGTCTTCCCGTCGGCTGCCTCGCCCTCGTGGCAGGCCGAGCACTCTGCCGCCGAATGCTGGCGCGTCGCCGCCGCACGGGCGAGATGGGCACCCACGTGGTGCTGATCGGCAGCCCCGAAGAGAACGCCCGCGTTGCGGCCGAGCTCGACCGGCAACCGTCCGCCGGCCTGCGCGTCATCGGTGTGCACGGTCTCGATCGCACTCCGGGCCGCTCGTCCTGGTCCGAGGAGCAGTCCGAGCGGCTACGGCGCCGGCTCGACGACCTCGACGCCGACGGCGTTCTCGTCTCGGGCAGTGCGGTACTCGACGCCCACGACATCCGCCGCATCGGGTGGAGCCTCGACCCCGGCGGACGTCAGCTCATCGTGGCGGTGAACCTGACCGACGTGGCCGGACCGCGACTGCATACCCGACCGGTGGCGGGACTACCGCTGGTCCACGTCGAGACGCCTCGATACTCGCGGGCGCAGCAGTTGTCGAAGAGAGCCTTCGATGTGGTGGGCGCGAGCGCGCTCGTCCTGCTGCTCTCCCCGGTCTTCGCCGTCGTCGCTCTGCTGGTGCGGGCATCGGGCCCGGGCCCGATCCTGTACCGACAGGAGCGGGTGGGCCAAGGCGGCATCCCCTTCGGCATGCTCAAATTCCGCTCGATGGTCGACGGAGCGGACTCCGAACTGCAGGGTCTGCTCCAGGCCCAGGGGCGCTCGGAATCCCCCCTGTTCAAGGTTGAGAGAGACCCCCGGATCACCCCCGTGGGTCGGTGGTTGCGTCGTTACTCCCTCGACGAACTCCCCCAGCTCTTCAACGTGATCGCCGGTCGGATGAGCCTGGTCGGACCCCGGCCGCAGCGAGACGCCGAGGTCGCCTTCTACGACGATGACGCGCGCCGTCGTCTCATCGTCCGGCCGGGCATGAGCGGGCTCTGGCAGGTCAGCGGGCGATCCTCGCTGACCTGGGAGGACGCGATCCGTCTCGACCTGTTCTACGTCGAGAACTGGTCGCTGGTGGGCGACATCGCGATCCTCGCCAAGACCTTCCGCGCTGTTCTCGCTCCCGGCGACACGGCGCACTGAACGCCCCGCGTCGTGGCATCCGCATCGCCCATCGTGCGGGAGCCGGGCGTCACCGCTCCCGGACCCCTTGCGGCCTGACCACCGGAGACCGGTCGTACAGCGGTGGACGCCTCCGAAGCATCGCGCCAGACCCTCCGCACCCGGCCGCCCCGGGGCGTCAGGTCGCCTTCGCTCGGAGACTCACCCGAGGTCGCGAAAGACTTCACCCGCATGCAGGGCCCGCGCGTCGTCCGGTGCCGCGTTGGACCGGCGACGAGGCCCCGTCTCGGCGGGGCCGCTCTTGGCCGCCACGCCCCGCGCACCCCGACGGGTGGATCGCTTGATCCCTTCCGCACCCGTCGCGTGGGATTCCCCGTAGCCGTAGTGGCCGCCGTAACGCGCCCCGTAGTACGAGGAATCCGGTCCTCGCAGCGGTACCCGGTTCAGAACGATCCCCAGCAACCGTCCGCGCGTCTTCGAGATGTTCTCGATGGCACGGGTCAACATGTCGTCCGTGGTGCGTCCGGCCGTCACCACCAGCACCGCGCCGTCCGCCCAACTGGCGATGACGGCGGCGTCCGCGACCGCGAGGGTGGGGGGCGAATCCACGATCACCACCATCTCCTCGGCGAGCTTCCGCGCGAGGCTCTGCAGCCGCTGCGAACCGACCATCTCGGTCGGGTTGGGGGGCGTCCGGCCGGCGGCCACGACGAACAGGCGACCTTCCTCGTCGACCTGATGGGCGACCTGCTCGATCTGTGCTCGCGCCGCGAGAACGTCCGAGAGTCCGACATCGTCCGAGAAGCCGAACACCCCTCCCATAACGGGACGACGCAGATCGGCGTCGATGAGGATCACGGACTGCCCGGTCGCGGCGATGCTGACGGCCAGGTTCGCCGCGGTCGTCGACTTGCCGTCGCCCGGCAGCGGGCTCGTCACCACGATCACGCGCGGGGGCCGGTCGACATCGACGTACTGCAGGTTGGTGCGCAGCTCGCGGATCGCTTCCTTGTGGGCGAACGACCCCCGACCGTCGCGGATGTCGGTGAACGAGAAGACCGCCCGCCCGTTCGCGAGCTCTTTGTCGACCGGCAGGACGCCGACCACCGAGGCGTCGACGGTGTCGGTGATGTCCTGAACCGTTCGGACGCGCCGGTCGAAGGTGCGCCGGACGAGGGCGAAGACGACCCCCAGGACGCCGCCGGCGATCCCGCCCACGGCGACGTCGATCTTGATGTTCGGCGACGAGGGCGAGGTCGGCAGGCGCGCCGAGTCGCCGGCGATCAGCCGGACCGCACCCTGACCCGTCCCTCCGGTCTCGAGATCGTCAACCTGCGTCGTCATCCCCCGGATCCAGGCCTCGGCAAGGTCGCGCGCCGACTCCGGCGTCGGTCCGGTGGCGTCCACGCGCACGTTGACCGTATCGACCGGGTTCGAGACGCGGACGCGCTGCACGAGCGACTCCGGGCTGTCGTTGACCCCGAGGGTCTGCCGCGCCGCTTCGGCGACGCTGCGCCAGTAGCCCATGTCGACGAAGGACTTCACCTTCGACAGCGCCAGTTGATCGCCCGCCAGAGCCGACCCGGTCGACCCGTCCGACGAGACGGTCGCGACGTACCCGCTCGCATCCGCCGTGTACACCCGCGGCTGCAGCGCGCTCCATCCCAGACCGGCCAACGCGCCCAGCGCGAGCAGGGCTCCGATCGTCTTCCAATAGGCGCGCAGGATGCGCACGACTCGCTGCATGTCCACTCGATCTCCGCCTTTCGCACCCCGACGAGGACATCGCCGTGGTCGCAGGCAGCCTAGGCCCGGGTGCTCCGGCGCCCGCGACGACGATCGACGCCGCCGGGACGGATGAAACCGGGATCAGTCGACGAGAGGGTGATGCCGAAGGGTGATGAAAAGGGTGACGCCAGGGAGGGTGATGAGGGGATGACGTGGGGGATGAAACAGACGGTTTTGGTCCATCGGCGCCCGGCGTCACCCCCAGGATCGTTCCCACGCGGCCACCCGCTCGTCGCGTCGGCGGAACTCCTCACCCGAAGGGAGACGCCGCCCCACCACCTGGAGGTAAAGATGCTGATCGACGTGGACTCCGTCCCCCCTGGCGTGCGAACGGCCCGACGTGCGAGCCGGTTCTGGGCGGCTCGACCGGCTTCCCTGGCGCGTCTGCGACAGGCCCTCGCCGGCGATGTGGTGCTCGTGCGCGGCCCCGCCGGAGTCGGCAAGAGCTCGCTTCTGCGGCAGTTCGCGACCCTGCTCGACGACGACGACCAGCTCGGCGTGCAGCTCGTCGACGGCGCTCTGGCCGGGCCCGGTGCGGCGGAGCGCATCGTCGAGGCGTTCGTCGCGGGTCCCTCCGCCCACGTCCTCCTCGTCGACAACCACGTCGAGGGGTCCGAGCTGTCCACCGACCACCTATTGCAGCTGCTGCGGTCAGATCCCGACCTGCGGATCGTCGTGGCGACGCGGCACGCGACGGGGCTCGAGAGCCCCCTGATCGCTCTCGAGTTCGACGTGCACGTGCTCGCCACCGACGCCCTCCTGATGACCCGCGACGAGATCGCCGAAGTACTCGAGCTGAACGGCGTGGTCACCACCGACGTCGCCATCGACGACCTCGCCGAGCACATCCACGGCTGGCCGGCCCTGGCGCAGTTGAGCGCCGCCCGCCTTCGCCTCGAGGGTCTGTCGCTGCGGACGCGCGGCGAAGCCGCAGCGGTGGCCGAGTACGCCGGGGCGGCGCTGACGACGGACTTCGAGAACAGACTGCAGATCCCGGTGACCGATGACATCCGCCTCCTCGCCGTGGCGCCCTACGTGACGACCGAGATCGCCGACGCCCTGGGAGTCGACCCGTCGATCGGCTCCACGGGCGAGCTGATCACCCGCCTGCAGGACGCCGGTCTCGCCTGGCCCAGCTCGACCCGCCTGACGCTGGCCGAACCCGTCCGCGAGAGATGGCTGCGCGACATCACCGCCCGAGCCCCCGAGAGGGTGAGCGCTGCACGGCTCCAGCTTCTCGAGCACCTGGTCGGCGCCGGCGAGCCCCTTCTCGCCGCCCAGCTGGCCGCGGCCGCCCGCCAGTGGGACACCCTCGCGGGGATCCTGCGCTCGTCGGGTCCCGAGATCTGGGCCCGGGATGCCGAGTGTCTGCCCGGGCTCCTCGACGAACTCGTGTCGAGCGCACCGGCGACGCCGTACGCGGTGGACGCCCTGCTCGCTCTCGACCCGCGCACCGCGTCGTCCCCCGAGACGCCCGCTCTCGCGGTCACCGCGCTGTCCCACCTTCCGGATGCCAGGACCCCGGCCGGAGCGAGCGTCGAAGCCCTGACACTGCGCGTCAACCTCCTCCGCGCCGCCGGGCGGTTCGCCCTGTCGACTGAGTCCTCCGCTGCTCTCGCAGACGCGCTCCGGCAGGCGCGGGGCCTGAGCACCGAAACCGCTGCAGAGGGGTGGTACCAGGTCGGAATGACGGCGTTCGCGATGGGCAAGCTGCGCGACGCACGCATCGCGTTGACGCAGTCGGAACGCACGGCTCCCCCGGCGCGACGCCTGCGTGCCAGAGGTGCCATCGCGGTCCTCGAGCTTCTCGAGGGCGATGTGCCGGGGGCACGGGCTCTGGTCGAGGCCGACGCGGACGAGACGTGGAAGTCGTCGCCCTGGGGCGAGGGGCTGCGCGTGGCCGAGGCGTGGTTGCGGCTCGAAGAGGGCGACGCCGCTCAGGCGCGCGCCCTGCTCGACGACCTGCCCGCGACCGCGGGCGCGCGGGAACTCTGGCCGTACGCGGCATCCGTGCATGCCCTCTCGTTCCTGCTCTCGGGGGCCGCCTCCGACGCTCTCGGCTTGCTGCGCGTCTGGACCGCCCGCACCCGGAGCACACCCCCCTCGCACTTCCAGTCGATCCACCTGCTGACCGCTCGGGCGAAGGTTCTCATCGCCCTCCGCCAGGCGCGCAAGGCCACGTCGTTGTTCGAGGGGCCCTACGGGCTGTCCGCCGCCACCGCGCCCGCGATCGCACTGTCCAACCTGTATGCGGGCCGCACCCACGAATCCTTCGTGATGAGCGTGAAGTGGGGGCTGCACCACGAGCCGTCCCCGCGCGCGGCGCTCGAGAGCCTGGTGGTGAGCATCGTCGCCGACGTGCGCCTCAACGGCGCCTCCGCGCACCGGACGACCGTGCAGCGCGCCGAGGCCCTGAGCGCGCGTCACGACCTGTGGAGCCCGTGGAGCGCGGTCGCCCCCGAGGATCGGCCCATGGTGCTCAAGATGCTCTCGCCCGAGACCCGCGAGCGCCTCAGCACGGGGCGGTCCTTCTTCGCCTCGTCGGTGAGCGTGCCCCACCTGACCAAGCGCGAGCAGGTCGTGCTCGCGCAACTGACGCCGACCTCGACCATCTCGGACATCGCCCGCGCCCTTGTCGTCTCGCCCAACACGGTCAAGACGCAGCTGCAGGGCCTCTACCGCAAGCTCGAGGTGTCCGACCGGTCCAGCGCGATCCGCGCCGCGCACGCGTGGGGACTCATCGAGACCGACTCCGAGATGTGACGCGGCGCCGGCGCCGCCAGCCGATCACCCCGCGCCCGACGAAGAGGAGCAGCAGGACGACCGCGATGCCGGGGAGCGAGAGGGGGACGCCGGCGCCGCGAAGAACGGCGAGGATGACGATGAGCGCCGCGAGCGAGGCGAACCACGACACGAGCGGACGCACCCGCCGGACGACGCCGGCGTAGCGCTCACGCCTGGAGTGCGTGCTCACGGGATCGTCACCTCGGCGGGGCCGGGCTCGCGGTCCGCGGCGCTCGCGTCCGCAGCGACCTGCAGACCGAACACGCCGAACCAGGTGATGGCGAGCGTCGCCGCCGTGAACTCGAGGTTGCCCCCGAGCACGGTGTCGCCGCGGAACAGCGCGATCATGGCACCGGTGAACGAGGTCGCTCCGACGGCGGTGAGGGTCAGGATGCTCGCCGCCCGCATCCACGGACGTCGGCGCAGCATGGCCGTCTGGGCCATCGCGACGATCGCGAGTACGAAACCGAGGACCGCGAAAGTGATGTGCACGAAGTCCTGCGGCAACGAACCGGCGGTGAACGGAACGGGACATCCCGGCGAGCACGTGACGACCGAGGCGAAGCCGAAGCACAGTCCGCACACCAGCAGCGTCGTCGCGATCGGCCACCCCGCGACGTACCCGACGCGGCGGGCCAGGAGTGCACGGTCGACCATGACGGCTGCGATCGCCAGCAGCAGCAGGGCGAGATTGAACAGCGGCGCCGTCGGCATGCCCGTCGCGCCCAGCTGGCTGACGTAGTGCACGCTCGGATCCTCGGCGCGACAGAGCCAGATGAGAGCCGCACTCGCGAACGCGCACCCCGCACCGAGCGTGGCGAGTCCTCGCGAGCGGACGGCGCGCGGACGGGCGATGACGCCGACGGGTCTCTCGAGGGTCTTCGGCATCGGCTCCTCCTGGATAGCGCTCGGCCACCCTACCGCCTCGCTCCCCATCCCCCGGGCGAGGTGGTGATCTGGCGGGGTTGGCGGGTGATTTTGCCCCGTCGCGGGCGGCAACGCCGCGGCCCGCAGGCAAAGCTGAACCCGCGGGCAGAGCGGAAGCGTCGCACGCGAGCCGGGGGGCCGCACCGCTTGATGCTCTCGCTCTGCCCGCACCCTGGGCCGTCGAACGTGCGGAACATCCACCGTCGCTCCCGCGCCCGATGACGCCTCTCGTCGGGGCCCGCCCGCCCGGCGAGGGCACGTGGGAAAGAAAACACCGCGCGGGCGAATCACGGGGTGAGAAATGACGGCATCCTCCCCGTGCAGCTCGCGCGGTGTGCCAGCCTCGACATCGAGCGGACGTTGTGCGGCTCTCCCCCAAGATCCCACTCTCCCAACACGACCGCTCTCCCCGATGCGCGGTCTCGCAGACCCCGTACCCCGTCTGCGAG
>NZ_QAJB01000093.1:0-28806 GCF_003061325.1 Microbacterium sp. HMWF026 | reverse complement strand
TTCGAGGGCACCCCGATCGTGCTCAACATGCGCATCCGCGAGAAGCGTCAGCGCTGAGCCCGCGTCGCGAACGCCCCGGCCCCCCACAGACGGGGACCGGGGCGTTCGCGACGCGGGCTCAGCGCTGACGCTTCTCGCGGATGCGCATGTTGAGCACGATCGGGGTGCCCTCGAAGCCGTAGATCTCGCGCAGGCGCCGCTGGATGAACCGGCGGTACCCCGGGTCGAGGAACCCGGTCGTGAAGAGCACGAAGGTCGGCGGACGCGTCGCCGCCTGCGTCCCGAACAGGATGCGGGGCTGCTTTCCGCCGCGCAGGGGGTGCGGGTGCTCGGCGACCAGCTCCGACAGGAACGCGTTGAACTTACCGGTCGGGATGCGGGTGTCCCACGACTCCAGCGCCGTCTCGAGCGCCGGGACGAGCTTGTCGAGGTGACGGCCGGTGCGGGCCGAGATGTTTACGCGCGGGGCCCAGGCGACGTGCGCGAGGTCCTGCTCGATCTCGCGCTCGAGGTAGCGGCGACGGTCCTGGTTCTCCATGTCGTCGTCGTTGAGGCGGTCCCACTTGTTGAACGCCAGGACGAGCGCGCGGCCCGACTCGAGCACCAGGTCGATGATGTTGAGGTCCTGCACGCTGATCGGCTGCGAGACGTCGAGGACGACGACGGCGACCTCGCTCTTCTCGAGAGCGGTCGAGGTGCGCAGCGACGCGTAGAAGTCCGCTCCCTGCGAGAGGTGCACGCGGCGACGGATGCCGGCGGTGTCGACCAGCGTCCAGAGCTTGCCGCCGAGCTCGACGACCTCATCCACCGGGTCGCGGGTGGTGCCCGCGAGCTCGTTGACGACAACGCGCTCTTCGCCGGCGGCCTTGTTCAGCAGCGAGGACTTGCCGACGTTGGGGCGACCGAGGATCGCGACGCGGCGGGGGCCGCCGATCTCGTACTTGGCGACCGCCGAGACCTCGGGCAGCACCTTCATGATCTCGTCGAGCAGGTCGGCCACACCGCGGCCGTGGATGGCCGAGACGGGGTGGGGCTCGCCCAGGCCGAGGTTCCACAGGGCCGTGGCCTCGGGCTCCTGGCGCGCGTCGTCGACCTTGTTGGCGACGAGGAACACCGGCTTGTTGCTCTTGCGCAGCAGCTTGACGACGTGCTCGTCGGTCGAGGTCGCCCCCACCGTGGCATCCACCACGAACAGCACGATGTCGGCCAGGTCGATCGCGACCTCGGCCTGCGCCGCGACCGAACGGTCGATGCCCTTCGCGTCGGGCTCCCACCCGCCAGTGTCGACCAGCGAGAAGCGGCGGTCGAGCCACTCGGCCTTGTAGGTGACGCGGTCGCGCGTGACGCCCGGGGTGTCCTCGACGACGGCCTCGCGGCGGCCGAGGATGCGGTTCACCAGTGCGGACTTACCGACGTTCGGTCGGCCGACGATCGCGACCACCGGCAGCGCCGGCAGGAACTCGATCTCGCCGTCGCCCGAGGCCAGCCCCGCGAGCAGCGCGGCATCGTCCTCGTCGAGGTCGAAGTCGGCCAGGCCCGCGCGAAGGGCCTCTGCCCGCTGCTCGGCCAAAACCTCGTCGAGGTTCTGCATCTTCTCGGCGAGCTGGTCGGGCCCGCCTTCGTACTCGTCTTCAACGCCCATCGCGGGCTCCCATCGTGGTCTCGACGACGCGCAACACGGCGTCGACGGTCTGTGCGAAATCGAGGTGGGTCGAATCGACGACCTCGACGCCGTCAGCGGCGGTGAGGAAGTCGACGACCGTGGAATCGGCCGCGTCGCGCTGATGCAGCGCGGCGGCCACCTTGGCGGCGTCCTGATCGGTCAGTTCGGCGCTGCGGCGTGCGGCGCGCACCTCGGGCGCCGCGGTGAGCAGGATGCGCACGGGCGCGTCGGGGAACACGACCGTGGTAATGTCACGACCCTCGACGACGACCCCCGGCAGACCCGCGGATGCCACGAGCCGCCGGAACAACTCGGTCACCGCGTGCCGCACGGGGGCGACGCGCGCGACGCCGCTGACGGCGTCGGTCACGCGGGGTTCCCGGATCGCGGCGGTCACGTCGACCCCGCCGACCCGCACCCAGCGGTCGGTGGTGTCGAGCGAGATCGCGTAGTCGAAGTCGCCGAACACCTCGAGCACCGCGGTGGCGTCCGAGGTGTCGACGCCGTGGGCGAGCGCGTGCCACGCGAGGGCGCGATAGGCGGCACCGGTGTCGAGGAAGCCGTAGCCCAGTCGCTCGGCCGCGGCGCGCGAGACGCTCGACTTTCCGCTGCCGGCGGGACCGTCGATGGCCACGACCGCCGGGACGGATGCCGCCCCCGCGGGCGCCGAGCCCTCGGCGGGGGTCGCCAGCGCCGCGCCGAACGCGGGCTTGGTCAGGGCCGGGGTGGGAGAGTCAGTCATGGGTGGTGCTCGCAATCCGCCATCCGCGCTGCTGGAGCCCGTCGACGGCCCGGCGGACCGCGTCGGGGACGACGCTGATCTCGGCGAGACCGAACGGGGCTCCGGGCGAGTGCTCGAGGCGCAGGTCTTCGACGTTGACGTCGAGGTCTCCGAGCTCGCCGAAGAGGCGGCCCAGCTGGCCGGAGGTGTCGTCGACCATGACGACGAAGCTGTCGAAGCGACGGTTCTGACCGTGCTTGCCGGGCAGGCGCTCGACGCCCTCGTTTCCCCGGCGGATCGTGTCGGCGACCGCCCGGCGCGCGCCGGGCGCCTCGGGCGCGCGCAGCGCCGCCGCCACCTGCGTGAGGTCGGCGGCGAGGTCGTCGAGCACCTCGACGACGGGACCGGCGTTGGCACCCAGGATCTGCACCCACAGTTCGGGAGCGGATGCCGCGATGCGGGTGGTGTCGCGCACGCCCTGCCCCGCGAGTCGCAGCGACCCGTCGGGGGCCGTGACGAAGCGGCCCGCCAGCAGGCTCGCCACCAGCTGCGGCACGTGCGACACGAGGGCGACGGACTCGTCGTGCTCTTCGGGGGTCATCTCGATGAGCGTCGCCCCGAGGTCGAGCGCGAGCCCCTCGACGAGGGACAGGTCGTGGGCCGAGGTCTCGGCATCCCGGCAGACCACCCAGGGGCGGCCCACGAAGATGTCGGCGCGGGCCGAGATGGCTCCCCCGCGCTCGCGTCCGGCCATGGGGTGCGAACCGATGTAGTGGCGCAGGTCGACGCCGCGCGCACGGAGGGTGCGCAGCGGCTCGAGCTTGACGCTCGCGACGTCGGTGACCACGGCATCCGGGAACGCCGCGAGCTCGCGCTCGACGACGTCGGCCGTCACGTCGGGCGGAACCGCCACGACGATCAGCCCGGGGGCGTCGTCGGTGCGCTCGGCGCGGCCGGCGCCGTAGTCGATGGCCAGGCGCAGCTGCGAGGGCGACGCGTCGACGAGGACGACGTCGACGCCGCGCGCGGTGAGCGCGTGGCCGATGCTCGCGCCGAGCAGACCCGACCCGACGACGCGGACCGTGCCGCTCGTGCGGGTCGCCAAAGGCCCGGCCGCGCGCGCGGACGGTGCGTTCGGTTCGCTCATCGGGTCTCCTGCTGCCCTGCCCGGCGCGGGACGCGTCCAGGCACGCCCGCGAGGCTCACTCCGCCGGATCGGTCGGAGCGCTGTCGTCGGTTCGCGACAGCGTGAGAAGGGCGCCGCGTTCTACTGTAGTCAACTCGCGGGCCTTACCCGCAGGGAGTGTTCCCAGGTGGAGGGGTCCGAACTGCCGGCGCACCAGCTCGACGACGGGGTGACCCACCTCGGCCATCATGCGTCGCACGATGCGGTTCTTGCCCGAGTGCAGCGTCAGTTCGACCAGGCTCTCGCCCCTCGACGCGTCGAGCAGACGCGCCTTGTCGGCGGCGATGCGCCCGTCCTCGAGGTCGACGCCCTTGATGAGCCGCTGGATGGTCTGCGGCAGCACCTGCCCCTCGACTTTGGCGATGTAGACCTTGGTCACCCCGAACGACGGGTGCGCCAGGACGTGGGCGAGGTCGCCGTCGTTGGTGAGGACGAGAAGGCCCGAGGTGTCGGCATCCAATCGTCCGACGTTGAACAGGCGCTCGTCCCAGTCCTTCGTGTAGCGGCGCAGGTCGGGGCGCCCGCGGTCGTCGTTCATCGAGCTGACGACGCCCGTCGGCTTGTTCAGCATGACGTAGCGCTTCGAGGAGTCGAGTTGGATCGCCGTGCCGTCCACGTCGACCAGGTCGACCTCGGGGTCGATGCGCGAGCCCAGCTCGGTCACGACGACGCCGTTCACGCGCACGCGCCCCTCGACGATCATCTGCTCCGAGACGCGGCGCGAGGCCACGCCCGCGTTCGCGAGCACCTTCTGCAGGCGCACGCCCTCGGCATCCGCTTCGCTCATTTCAGTACCTCTCCGTCGAATCCGTCCGAGCCGTCGTCGAGCAACGGCGAGATGTGCGGCAGCTCGTCGAGCGAGTTGATGCCGAGGTGGACCAGCAGCTGTTCGGTGGTCCCGTAGTGGATGGCGCCCGTGTCGGGGTCGGTGAAGACCTCGGTGATCAGCCCGCGGGCGAGCAGCGTGCGCACGACCGAGTCGACGTTGACGGCACGGATAGATGCCACCTGCCCGCGCGTGACGGGCTGCTTGTACGCGATGACGGCCAGGGTCTCGAGCGCCGCCTGCGACAACCGCGAGGGGGCCTGGGTGTTCACGAACTCGCCGACGACGTCGTCGTACTCCTCGCGGACGTAGAGCCGCCACCCGCCGCCGACCTCGCGCAGCTCGAAGCCGCGCCGGGGGCCGCCCGTTTCGCCGTCGTAGTCGGCGACGAGGGCCGCGACGGCCTGGCGCACCGCCGGTACCGGGGCGGCGACCGCGGCCGCGAGGCTCACCAAGCTCTGCGGTTCGTCGACCACGAGCAGGATGGCCTCGAGGCGGCGGGCGACGGATGCCGCATCGCTCGGCCGTGAGGCGGGGGCCGGCGCCGTCGCGGCGGCGGTGTCCACGGTGGTGTCGCGGTCGGCGGTCGTCGGGTCAGCGGTCATAGTCGGCTCCCAGGGCGGCGAGGTTCTCATCGGACCACCGCTCGGCGGCCCAGCGCAGGGTCAGCTCGCCGAGGGGTTCGAGCTGCTCGAACGACAGCGCGGCGTGACGGTACAGCTCGAGGATCGACAGGAACCGCGCGACCACGACCCCCGTCTCGTTCACGCCCGCGACCAGATCGCGGAAGCTCAGCGTCCCCGCCGCGCGCAGCAGGGTGACCACGATCGCCGCCTGCTCGCGGATGCTCACGAGAGGGGCGTGCAGATGGTCGAGACCCACGGTGGGGAGGTGCTTCGGGGCGAAGGCCACCACCGCCAGCGCGGCGAAGTCCTCGGCCGACAGCGTCCACGTCAGCTCCGGCACCGCGCTGCGGTACTTCTGCTCCAGGCGGACGGAGCGCGTGTGACGGGTGCCCTCGCGCTGTAGGCACCGCGCGAACCACGCCGACACCTCTTTGAAGGCGCGGTACTGC
The DNA here is from genome assembly GCF_003061325.1 of Microbacterium sp. HMWF026. Taxonomy (NCBI): domain Bacteria; kingdom Bacillati; phylum Actinomycetota; class Actinomycetes; order Micrococcales; family Microbacteriaceae; genus Microbacterium; species Microbacterium sp. HMWF026. Next base: position 23,335 of record NZ_QAJB01000093.1, on the reverse strand, counting down.
AGCAGCCGGGCGAACAGCAGGTCGCGGGCTTCGAGCAGCGCCACCGACTCGGCATCCACCAGTTCTCCCTGCGGCAGAAGACCGGCGATCTTCATGTCGAGCAGGGTCGCCGCCACCACCAGGAACTCGGACGCCTCGTCCAGATCGCCGTCGGGGCCCATCGCCCGCAGGTACGAGATGAACTCGTCGGTGACACGGCTGAGCGCGACCTCGGTGACGTCGAGTTCGGCGCGCGAGATGAGGGTGAGCAGCAGGTCGAAGGGCCCGTCGAAGTCGGGGAGCGAGACGCGGAAGCCGGGAGCGTCGGCGCCGGTTGCGTCGACGGGGGCAGGGATGTCGGATGCCGCAGGACCGACCCCGTCGGCGTCGCGCAGGTCCGCGGAGCGGGACGCCGCGACCGCGGCGCCGGCGAGGGTGTCGTCAGGCGACGGCGCCACGGGCGACCAGCTCCCGCGCCAGCCGCAGGTAGGCCTGGGCGGCGGCGTGCTCGGGCGCGAATTCCGTGATCGGCATGCCCGACACCGAGGCATCCGGGAACTTGACCGTGCGACCGATCACCGTCTCGAGCACGTCGTCGCCGAACGCCTCGACCACGCGCTCGAGCACCTCGCGCGAGTGCAGCGTGCGGGGGTCGTACATCGTCGCGAGAACGCCGTCGAGCTCGATCGCGGGGTTGAGCCGGTCGCGGACCTTGTCGATCGTCTCGACCAGCAGCGCGACACCGCGCAGCGCGAAGAACTCGCACTCGAGCGGGATGAGCACGCCGTGCGCCGCAGTGAGCGCGTTGACGGTGAGCAGCCCGAGCGAGGGCTGGCAGTCGACCAGGATGACGTCGTAATCCGCTGCGACCTTGCGCAGCACGCGCGCGAGGATCGTCTCGCGGGCGACCTCGTTGACCAGGTGCACCTCGGCCGCCGACAGGTCGATGTTGGCCGGGATCACGTCGAGACCCTCGACCCGCGTGTGCATGATGACCTCGTGCGGGTCGCGCTTGGTGTCGAGCAGCAGGTCGTAGATGGTGGGGACGTCGTGCGTCTGGATGCCGAGTCCCGCCGACAGCGCACCCTGCGGGTCGAAATCGATCGCCAGGACACGCCGCCCGTAACCGGCCAGCGAGGCGGCCAGGTTGATGGTGGTCGTCGTCTTGCCGACGCCGCCCTTCTGGTTGCACAGCGCGATGATGCGGGCGGGACCGTGTCCATCGAGCGGCTTCGGGGTGGGGAACCCCTGATACGGGCGTCCGGTGGGTCCGAGGATGACCTCGTCCGCGCCCGACTTCTTGCCCTTCGTGCTCGCCGACACCGATTCTCCCGCCTTCGTCATAACGTCCCCGAGTCTAGTCGCCGCCCGCGCGCCCACCCGTGTGACCCGCGGGCCGGGGCGAGGTCCGCCCATCCCCGACCCGGCGCCGCCACTGCACCAGCACCGCCAGCGCGAGCGTCGCCGCACCCCACGCGGCGGCGACCTTGACCAGCACGCCGTAGATCAGGTGGGTCGGGGTGTAGTCCGGGCCGAACCCACCCTCGACCGCCAGGGCGACGAGGCTCGCGCCCACCAGCGCCACCGGCAGCGAGAGCCACCACACCGCGCGCACGGCATCCGGCAGCACGCGGGCGACCGAGCCCGGAGAGCGCCGCGACAGCCACATCACCGCGAAGACCGCGAGCACGACCAGACCGAGCGCGCTCGACGCGTGCTGCAGCCACTTGGCGCCCGAGAACGGCCCCCACTGCGCGGCGAGCACGGGGAACAGCTGCTCCCCCGTCCGCCCCTCGTGCGTGAACAGGTCCCACGCGATGTGCGAGAGAACCCCGAGCGCGAGCGACAGGACGAGCCACAGGATGCCGACCACTCCCCCGCCGAACGTCTCGCGCGCCGCGGCCGGGGCACCGGCATCCCACCCCTCGGGCAGACGCGCGGCCACGGCCCGCGGTAGCAGTTCGCGAGTCGCAGGCCGCAGGACGCAGCGCCAGACGACGACCAGCGCGAGGGCCACGACCACGGTCGGCGCGAGCCAGGCCGGATCGTGCGTCATGGCGTAGTCGGGCACCATTCCGCGCAGGAACAGAGGCAGATCGGGGGTCATCGCGCCGATCGCGATCGCCGCCGGGACCAGCCGCGTGCGCAGGAACGGAAGCGCGACGACGGCATGGCTCGGCGTGAACGGCATGTCAGCTCAAGAAGAGTCCCGCGAGCGTCTTCTTACCGCGGCGCAGCACCGAGACGCCGCCGGGAAGGGTCCCCTCAACGATCGCCTCGTCGCTCGCAACCTTCTCGCCGTCGAGCGAGACGCCGCCCTGCGCGATCGCGCGACGGGCCTCGCTCAGGCTCGCGCACAGCCCCGTGGCCGTGAGCGCCTCGACGACGGTGGACCCGGCGGCGACGGTCGCGTGCGGCAGCTCTTCGAGGGCGCTGCGCAGCACGGCGGCGTCGAGCGCGGTGACGTCGCCCTGTCCGAACAGCGCCTCGGTCGCGGCGATGACGGCCTCGGTGGCCTCGGGTCCGTGCACCGTCGTCAGCACCTCACGGGCGAGGCGCTTCTGCGCGGCGCGGCGGAAGGGTTCGGACTCCACGAGCTGCTCGTAGCCGGCGATCTCGTCGCGCGTGAGGAACGTGAACACCTTCAAGCGCTCGACGACGTCGCGGTCATCGGTGTTGAGCCAGAACTGGTACATCACCCACGGGCTGCACATCTCGGCATCCAGCCAGATCGCATTGCCCTCGCTCTTGCCGAACTTGGTGCCGTCGCTGTTGGTGATGAGCGGCGTGCCGATCGCGTGCACCGAGACGCCCTCGACCTTGCGCACCAGATCGGTGCCGCTGGTGAGATTGCCCCACTGGTCGCTGCCGCCCGTCTGCAGCACGCAGCCGTACTGGCGGTGCAGCTCGAGGTAGTCCAGGCCCTGCAGGATCTGGTAGCTGAACTCGGTGTAGCTGATGCCCGCCTCGGAGTTGAGGCGCGCGCTGACGGCGTCCTTCTTGAGCATCGTTCCGACGCGGAAGTGCTTGCCGATCTCGCGCAGGAAGTCGATGGCGCTGAGGGGGGCGGTCCAGTCGAGGTTGTTGACGATGCGCGCGGCGTTGTCGCCGTCGACGCTCAGGAAACGCTCCACCTGGGCACGGAGCTTTCCGACCCACTCCTCGACGGTCTCCCGCGTGTTCAGCGTGCGCTCCGCCGTCGGACGCGGGTCGCCGACGAGGCCCGTGGATCCGCCGACGAGCCCGAGCGGGTGGTGCCCCGCGAGCTGCAGACGACGCATGGTCAGCAGCTGCACGAGGTTGCCCAGGTGCAGGCTCGGCGCGGTCGGGTCGAAGCCGCAGTAGAACGTGATCGGGCCCGCACCGAGCAGTTCGCGCAGCTCGCCCTCGTCGGTCGAGACGTGCACGAGCCCCCGATACACCAGCTCGTCCCAGACGTTGTCGAAAGTCGGGTCGTTGGCGGGTGCGAGGGCGCTCACGGGCGCCGCGTCGGTGGAGGCAGACACCGGTTCAGGGTATCAGCGGGGCAGAAGGGCTCCGGATGCCGTGCCCCGCCCGGTCCGCTCACCCGGCGTGCACGCCCCACCACACCAGGAAGGCCGCCGCGAGAGACGTGACCCAGCTGACGAGGCTGCCGATCAGGAAGTACTCGGCGCGATCGCCGTCGTCGCGGTCGCGCGAGATCTCGGGGAAGCGGACGATCCCCTTGGCCGCGAGCACCGCCGCAAGCAGCGTGTACGCGCCGGTCAGGGTGAGCACGAACACGAGGATGCGCTCGAGCGGGCCGATCAGGCGACCGCCCTTGAGGGTGGGCGGTGCGGCCTCGCCGGTCGCGCGGTCCCCCTCGCCGGTCGCCCGGTCGCCCATCTCGGAGCGCAGGGCGATGCGCACCACGGCGTTCCCGGACTCGAGCAGGAACACCAGGCAGCCGACGACCAGGACGGCGACGTCGATCGATACCGACTCACCCGGCCGGTAGCTCGCCCAGGCCTCGCCGATCAGCCCCGGTCGCGATCGACCGGGGGCGACCACGACGCACGCCGCCGCGGCGAGCGCGAGCAGGGCGACCGGCCACAGCCCGGCGCGGGCGGGGCCCGTCTCGGGCACGACCCAGGTCCAGATGGCGGCGACGGCGACGGCGAGGATGCCGGCGACCACCGCGTCCAGTCCGGCCGACACCGCGACGAGAGCGACCGCGGCCACGGCGAAGGCGATCGCGCGCCCCGCACGGATCATCTGGCGCAGCAGGTCGACGGCGCCGACGGCGAGCAGCAGCAATCCGGCGGCGATCATGCGCGCTCCCCCGCGGTCAGCACGGCGAAGCCCTCGACCAGGGTGGCCGATCCGGCCGCCGCAAGCGCCTGTGACACGGCGGACTGGCTGATGCCCTCGGCCTCGGCGAGTTCGCGCTGCGATCGACCGATGCAGCGCCCGTAGGTGAGCCGCCGACTGCGTTCGCTCATCGCCGAGACCGCGTGGTCGCGGGCGAGGGCGTAGGCGCCGGCCAGGGCGATCGTGTCGGACATGGCGGCATCCTCTCCCTCGGCGAGCTCGATCCACGTGCGCGCGAGCGGCGCGGCGCGCTGTTGCAGGCGTTCGACGTGCTCGATGGCCGCGCGCGCGGCCCACCACGCCGGTCCCTCGGGCACGATACGTCCGTCGAGGTCGATGGGACGCACCGCGCCGACGCCGACGCCGAAACGGCAGTCGATGCCGTCGGGCAATGCGAGGCGGATGAGCAGGAGCGAGGCCAGCGCCCGCGGGAGGGTGTCGTATTCGCCCTGCAGCTCGTCCCCCGCCACCGGGGCGAGGGGCGCGGACGCCACGGGAAGGACGCGGTCGACCTCGGCGATGACGTCGGCGATCGTTCTCTGCGCGCCCGCGCGGTCGGTGAGTTGCCGCGAGGCGACGATGTCGGCGATCACGGCGACGGTCATGCGATCAGCGTAATACTTATCGACGCAGGTTGATAAGCGAATTACTGATATTCACGGAAGAATCGGGCGCGCCGCGGCCTGCGCGCGCTCGACGAGCTGCGCACGCTGCTCGGCCACGCGCACCGGAGCCGTTCCGCCCGCGCCCGTACGGCTGGCGACGCTCCCCTCGATCGTGAGGACCTCGCGCACCTGCGGCGTCAGCGACGGCGACACGGATGCCAACAGCTCATCGTCGGCGTCTTCGAGACCGATCTCTCGGTGCTCGCAGGCGCGCACCAGCGCGCCGGAGATCTCGTGCGCATCGCGGAACGCCACGCCCTGACGCACGAGCCACTCGGCGACGTCGGTCGCGAGCGAGAACCCCTGGGGGGCGAGCTCGGCCATGCGGTCGGTGTGGAATCGCAGGGTCGCGATCATGCCCGAGAACGCCGGCAGCACGAGCTCGAGCGTGCGGACCGAGTCGAAGACGGGCTCTTTGTCTTCTTGCAGATCGCGGTTGTACGCCAGCGGCAGCCCCTTGAGGGTGGCGAGCAGGCCCGAGAGGTTGCCGATGAGACGCCCGGCCTTGCCGCGCGCGAGCTCGGCGATGTCGGGGTTCTTCTTCTGCGGCATGATGCTCGACCCGGTCGAGAAGGAGTCGTCGAGCGTGACGAAGCCGAACTCGCGGGTGTTCCAGAGGATGACGTCCTCGGACAACCGCGACAGGTCGACGCCGATCATCGCCGTGATGAAGGCGAACTCGGCGACGACGTCGCGCGACGCGGTGCCGTCGAGGGAGTTCTCGGAGGGGCGGGCGAGCCCCAGACGGTCGGCCACGAGCTGGGGGTCGAGGCCGAGCGTGGCCCCGGCGAGCGCACCGCCGCCGTAGGGCGAGACCGAGGCGCGCGCCGTCCAGTCGCGCAGGCGCTCGATCCCCCGCGTGAAGGCCCACCCGTAGGCCTGCAGGTGGTGCGCCAGCAGCACGGGCTGGGCGTGCTGCAGGTGCGTACGACCCGGCATGATCGCCGTCTCGTGAGCCTCGGCCTGCGCGACGAGCGCGTCGATCAGACGCAGCAGCTCGCGGGTGAGGGTGCGGGAGTGATCGAGCAGGTACAGCCGCACGAGGGTGGCGATCTGATCGTTGCGGCTGCGGCCGGCGCGCAGCTTGCCGCCCACGGCGGGGCCCACCGTCTCGATGAGCACGCGCTCGAGGGCGCCGTGGACGTCCTCGTCGCTCGGCGCGGCGACGAGCGAACCGTCCTGCACGCGCGCGGCGACCTCGTCGAGGCCGGCGTGCATGGTCGCGGCCTCGTCGGCGGTCAGGTAGCCGGCCGCCTCGAGGGCCGCGGCGTGGGCGTGCGAACCCTGGATGTCGTAGAGCGCGAGGTCCCAGTCGAAGTGGGTCGAACGGCTCAGCGCCGCCAGCTCGGCAGAGGGGCCGCCCGAGAAACGGGCTCCCCACAGGGCGCCCTCGTTCGTCGACGGACCGGTCTCTTCGCTCATGCGTCCAGCCTAGCGAGGGCCGCCGACGTCGCCGGATGCCACGGGACCCGCAGAGGCCGGTCCCGGGCCGCCCGTGCGGGTGACGGCATCCGGTCCGACGACGGCACGCACCACCGCGTCGACGACGGCCTCGAGCGGACCCCGACCGATCGTGAGGGCCCAGACCGTGCAGCCGACGATCAGCCCCAGGGTGAGGGGACCGAACAATCCCAGCTCGCGGACGCCGTACAGGTCGGAGGTGTCGCCGAGCACGGCGAGCGCGACGACCGCCCACACCACCAGCTGCAGCACGTACGCCGTCAGCGGCATCGAGCCCACGGCCCGCAGCGGGATCGCGAGCCAGCGCAGCGGCGTGCGGCACAGCAGCAGGCACAGCCCGATCGCGGCGATCGCGAAACCGCCCGAGCCGATGACCTCCCACAGGCCCGAGGAATGGTCCTCGGCCGTCAGCACGGCGGCGAGGTAGCCCCCTCCGGACACGAGGGGCGCGGTGGCGAGCGCGAAACCGTACCCCGCCAGCATCAGCGAGACGCCGCCGAGGACGAGCAGCGCCTGCTCGGGCGCGCGCAGCAGATCGAGGCGCCCGACACCCATGCCCGCGAGCAGGAAGGCGATCCACACCGTGAAGGGATAGTTCCAGCCCACCAGGGCCGCCAGCTCGTCGCCGCCGAGACCGGACCAGATCGGCGCGGCATCCAGCACCGGCTGGAGCCAGGGCATGACCAGGGCGAGCGCCCCCGCGGTCAGGAACAGCCCACGCGCCCCCATGCCGAGGAAAGGCAGGGCGAGCACGAACAGCAGAGCATAGGCGGGAAGGATGACGTACACCGGCACCCCCGTGAGCACCAGCAGCAGACCGATGACCCACAGCAGCGCCCCGCGCATCGCCAGACGCGCGGCCGCGCGGGGCCGCCGGGCGGGATCGAGGGGTCGCGGACCGCCCGTCACGAGCGCGATGGAGACACCCGCCAGGGTGGCGAAGAGGATCGAGGAGCGCCCGTTGACCACCGTGATCCACGTCTCGGGGTCGGGCGTGAGCACCCGCTCGGTGTCGAGCAGGTGCGCCGCGAGCATGCCGATGACGGCGAGCCCGCGCGCCAGGTCCACGCCGACCAGCCGCCCCGGCCCGTCGAAGCGGGTCCAGGAGCGGCCGAGTCGGGCGGTCAGTCCTGACGCAGGAGCCACACCAGCAGCGCCTTCTGCGCGTGGAGGCGGTTCTCGGCCTCGTCCCACACGACGCTCTGCGGGCCGTCGATCACCTCGGCGTCGACCTCGTACCCGCGGTCGGCGGGAAGGCAGTGGATGAAGATCGCGTCCGCCGCCGCGCGCTGCATGAGCGCGGTGGTGACCTTGAAGCCGCCCAGGTCGCGGATGCGCGCGATCTTCTCTTCTTCTTTGCCCATCGACACCCACGTGTCGGTGACGACGACGTCGGCTCCGGATGCCGCGGCCTCGGGGTCGGCGACCAGGGTCACCGAGCCACCGGTCGCGGCGGCGATGCGCTCGGCATCCGCGATCACATCGGCGCGGGGCGCGTAGGCGTCGGGCGCGGCGACGCGCACGTGCATGCCCGCGGTGACCCCCGCCAGGACGTAGGAGTGCGCCATGTTGCTCTGGCCGTCGCCGAAGAACGACAGGGTCAGGCCCTTCAGCTCGCCCTTGTGCTCGCGGATCGTCAGCAGGTCGGCGAGCAGCTGGCACGGGTGGAAATCGTCACTGAGGGCGTTGACCACCGGAACACGCGTGCCGCGCGCCATCTCTTCGAGCCCGGCCTGCGCGTAGGTGCGCCAGACGATGGCCGCCACCTGGCGCTCGAGCACGCGAGCCGTGTCGGACGGGGTCTCTTTGCCGCCCAGCTGGCTGTTCGCCGTCGAGATGATGAGCGGCGAACCGCCCAGGTCGGCGATGCCCACCGCGAACGACACGCGCGTGCGCGTCGAGGACTTGTCGAAGATGACGGCGACCGTCTGCGGGCCTGCGAGCGGCTTCTGCGCCCAACGGTCCTTCTTCAGCTCGATCGCGAGGTCGAGGATCTCGGCCTGCTCGGCCGGGCTCAGGTCGTCGTCGCGCAGCAGGTGGCGGGTCACGCGGGAGCTCCTTCGAGGATGAGGGCGTCCGAGACGGTGGCGAGCGCGGCGCCGAACAGGCGCAGGAACTCCGCGACCTCGGCATCCCCGATCGTCAGCGGCGGGGCGATGCGGATGGTGTCGTCGTTGGCGGCGTTGACGATCAGACCGTGCTCCTGCGCGGCGGCGACGACGGCCTTGGCGACGGGGCTGGTCAGCGCGATGCCGAGCAGCAGCCCCTTGCCGCGCACGCCGCCGATCAGCGGCGAGCCGAGCGCCGCGATCCCCTCGCGCAGCTGCGTCTCGCGCAGGGCGGCGTTCGCGACGAGTCCGGCGGACTCGATCTCGGCCAGGACGGCTCCGCCGACGGCGGTTCCGAGGGCGTTGCCGCCGAAGGTCGAGCCGTGGGTGCCGGGGAAGAACAGCTCGCTCGCCGCGCCGAAGGTAATGAGCGCGCCGATCGGGAAGCCGCCGCCGATGCCCTTGGCGACCGTGATCGCGTCGGGAACGATACCGGCGTGCTGGAATCCGAACCAGGCACCCGTCCGACCCGCACCGGTCTGGATCTCGTCGACGATCAGCAGGGCGCCGTGACGCGCGGTGATCTCGCGCGCCGCGGCGAGGTACCCCTCGGGCAGCTCGACCACGCCGGCCTCGCCCTGGATGGGCTCGACCATGAGGGCGGCGACGCGCTCGTCCATCGCGGCCTCGAGGGCCTCGACGGTCGCGTCGATGTGCTCGACGCCCGGCACCATCGGCAGGAAGTCCGCCTGCAGGGCGGGCTTGCCGGTCAGGGCGAGGGCGCCCATGGTGCGGCCGTGGAAGCCGCCCTTGAGGGTCAGGATGCGCGTGCGGTCGGTTCCGCGGCCGTGCAGGCGCGCGAGCTTGAGGGCGGCCTCGTTGGCCTCGGCTCCCGAGTTGCCGAAGTAGACGCGGCCGGACTCGCCGGTGCCGGCGAGGCGCTTGAGGCGCGCGGCCATCGCCAGCTGGGGCGGCGTCGCGAAGTAGTTCGAGACGTGCGCCAGGGTCGCGGCCTGCGCCGTGATGGCCTCGACGAAGACCGGGTGGGCGTGCCCGAGGGCGTTCACCGCGATGCCGGCGAGGAAGTCGAGGTACTTCTTGTCGTCGCCGTCCCAGACGTACGCACCCTCGCCGCGGACGAACAGCGCCATGCGGTCTCCGAAGCTGCGGACGAGGTCGCGTCCGGCGTCGTCCTGCCATGCGGCGCGCGTCGCCACGGGTTCCTGAGTCGTGTCCGCGTTCACGCGACCACCTCCGTTCCGATTCCCTTGCTGGTGAACAGCTCCACGAGCACCGAGTGCGGCACCCGTCCGTCGATGATGGCCGCCGTCGGCACGCCCCCGTCGACCGCGTCGAGGCACGCCTGCATCTTCGGGATCATGCCCGATTCCAGCGAGGGCACCATCTGGCGCAACTCCGTCGAGGTCAGGTGCGACACGAGCGAGTCCCGGTTGGGCCAGTCGGCGTACAGGCCCGGGACGTCGGTCAGCACGACGAGCTTCTTGGCGTTCAGTGCCACCGCGAGGGCGGCGGCGGCGGCATCCGCGTTGACGTTCAACGACGCCCCCGGGTGGTCGAGGTCGGGGGCGATGCTGGACACGATCGGCACACGTCCGGCCGCGAGATGGTCGAGCACCGGCTGCGGGTCGACGGTGACGACGTCGCCGACCCGGCCCAGGTCGTGCTCGACGCCGTCGACGACGACGCCGCGACGGCGGCCGCCGAACAGACCGGCGTCCTCGCCGCTCAGGCCCGTGGCCAGGGGCCCGTGCGCGTTGACCTTGGCGACCAGCTGCGGGTTGATCTGGCCGGTGAGCACCATGCGCACGACGCCGATCGCCTCGGTCGAGGTGACGCGGTAGCCTCCGCGGAACTCGCTCGGGATGTCGAGGCGGTTCAGCATCGACGAGATCTGGGGGCCCCCGCCGTGAACCACGACCGGCTTCACGCCGACGTAGCGCAGGTAGGCGATGTCGGCCGCGAAGGCGTCCTGCAGCTCGTCGCTGACCATCGCGTTGCCGCCGTACTTCACCACCACCACCTGGTCGCGGTACTTGCGCACCCAGGGCAGGGACTCGACGAGCGTGACCGCCCGTTCGCTGGCCGCGGCGGGATCGGTGTCTTGCAGATCGACGTGGGTCATGAGGAGTAGGCGCTGTTCTCGTGGACGTAATCGTGCGTGAGGTCGTTGGTGCGGATCGTCGCGGTAGCCTCGCCGACGCGCAGGTCGATGACGAGGTCGGTCGCGCGGGGCGTGAGGTCGACGTCCTCGCGGGGGCGGTCGGGGCCGCCGGCGGTGCACACACGCACGCCGTTCATCCACACGTCCACGTCGTAGGGGTCGAAGGCGGCGTCGGTCGTACCGATCGCGGCCAGCACGCGGCCCCAGTTCGGGTCGTTGCCGAAGATCGCGGCCTTGAAGAGGTTGTTCCGCGCGACCGAGCGTCCCACCTCGACGGCCTCGTCCTCGGTCGCCGCGTTGGTCACGCGGATGGTGATGTCGTGGCTCGCCCCCTCGGCGTCGCCCTGCAGCTGGGCGGCCAAGTCGTCGCAGACGCCGGCGAGAGCGGTCGCGAACTCGTCGGCATCCACCCGGATGCCACTGGCCCCGCTGACCATCAGGGTCACCTGGTCGTTGGTCGACATGCAGCCGTCGGAGTCCAGGCGGTCGAAGCTCGTGCGCGTGGCCGCGCGCAGGGCGGCATCCGCTTCGCCGGCGTCGAGGACGACGTCGGTGGTGAGCACCACGAGCATGGTCGCGAGGCCCGGTGCGAGCATGCCCGCACCCTTGGCCATGCCGCCGATGCTCCAGCCCGCGCCGGCGTGCGTGGCGCGCTTGGGACGCGAGTCCGTCGTCATGATGGCGAGTGAGGCGTCTTCTCCGCCCTCGGTCGACAGGACGGCGACGCCCTTGTCGACGCCGTCGAGCACCTTGGCGCGGAAGACCTCGTCGCCCGTTCCGATCAGGCCCGTGGAGCAGACGACCACGTCGCCCGCGCCGACACCCAGCAGCTCGGCGGCGCGCTCGGCGGTCTGGTGGGTGGTCTGGAAGCCGAAGCTGCCGGTGAAGCAGTTGGCCCCGCCCGAGTTGAGCACGACCGCCTCGACGACGCCGTCCTTCACGACCTGCTCCGACCACAGGATCGGGTTGGCCTTGGCCCGGTTCGAGGTGAACACCGCGGCGCCGACCTTGAGCGGGCCGCGGTTGACCACCACGGCCACGTCGCGCGCGCCGGTGGACTTCAGACCGACGGCGACACCGGCCGCCTCGAAACCTGCGGGGGTGGTCACGCTCACGGAGCGACTCCGTTCAAAGGAAGGGCGGTGGTCTCGGCGAGGCCCAGCGCGATATTCATGGACTGCACGGCGGCACCGGCGGTGCCCTTGACGAGGTTGTCGACGGCGGCGACGACCGTCACGCGGTTCGCCGCGCGATCCACGGCGACCCCGATCGAGGCGACGTTGGCGCCCAGCACGTCGGCGACACGGGGGAAGACGCTCTCGGGCAGCAGCTCGACGAAGGGCTCGTCGGCGTACGCCTCGACCCAGGCGGCCCGGATCTCGGCATCCGTCGCGTCGCCGACGATCGGCGCCGTCGAGGTGGCGAGGATCCCCCGAGCCATCGGCACGAGCACGGGAGTGAACGAGATGCGGATGCCGTCACCCGGCGCGCCCGCTGCGGCCAGCGCCTGGCGGATCTCGGGGATGTGCCGATGCGTACCGCCGACGGCATAAGGGTTGGCGGTGCCGAGGATCTCGCTGGCCAGCAGGTTGGTCTTGGCCGCTTTGCCGGCGCCGCTGGGGCCGACCGCGAGCACCGAGACGATGTCGCCCGGGTCGATGACCCCCGCCGCCACGCCCGGAGCGAGCGAGAGCGCGACCGTCGACGCGTTGCACCCGGGGGCGGCGATGCGGCGCGCCCCGCGCAGGTTGTCGCGCTGCTTTCCCCCCGCGATCGGCAGTTCCGGAACGCCGTACGCCCACGGCTCGGCGTGCGCTCCGCCGTAGAACGCGGCCCAGTCCTCGGCGGACGTGAGGCGGTGGTCGGCGCCGGCGTCGATCACCAGAGCGGTGTCGGCGAGCGCGTCGGTGTACTGGGCGGACTGACCGTGCGGCAGGGCGAGGAAGACGATGTCGTGACCCGCCAACACCTCGGGAGTCGTCGGCTGCAGTTCGAGATGCGCGAGCGAACGCAGGTGCGGCTGGTGGGCGAGGAGCCGCTGTCCCGCGCTGGAGTGCGCGGTGACCGTGCGGATCTCGACGTCGGGATGGTCGGCGAGGAGGCGGAGGATCTCGCCGCCCGCGTAGCCGGAAGCGCCGGAAACGGCGACCGAGAGGGTCATACATCTACCTTACGAGTCGGGGCTGGTGCTGCACGCAGCGTGGAGCGGGGCGGCGACGCCCGTATGCCCGACCGATGGCGGGTTACGAGGTCGCCGAGAATCGGCGCTCGACCCGACGTCGACGCGCAGCACCGGTGCTCACGAAGAGCTCCTCGGCGCGCACGGTGATCGACGACATGACGCGAGGGTATCGGCCGTGTCGACGATGGAGCAAATCCCGCACGGCGGATCGCCTCGCGGGTGCCGCGACGGCGTGTCCGCCCGTGTCCCCCATTTGGGGGACAAGAATCGCGTATGCTGAGGAACCTGCCCTCATCGCCGGGCACTTCCGACTGCCCCCCTTACCGGCGATGAGGGCAGACCTCTGTCCGCGGCTCGGCGGTCGCCGGTCGCACTCCGCCGGTCCGACCCGCCCGCTCGCCGACACGCGAAGAGCGCCGTGCAGCATCGGCTGTACGGCGCTCTTCGGCAGCGGGATCAGTCGCGGATCGCGGCCCCGAAACGCTCTGCCGCCACGGCGACCCCGGCGAGCTTGGCCTCGGTCGCCTCCGCGGCGGTCAGCGTGCGGTCGGGTGCGCGGAAGCGCAGCGCGAACGTGAGGCTCTTCGTGCCCTCCGCGAGTCCCGGCCCGCGGTAGTCATCGACGAGTCGCGCCCCCTCGAGCAGGGGCGCCCCGCCCTCGACGAGCGCCCGGCGTACCTCGCCGGCGGCGATCCCGGCCGGGACGGTGAGCGAGACGTCCTGCGTCGCGACGGGGAATCCGGACAGGGATGCCGCGACCACGCGCGACTGCGCCAGCTCGAGCATCGCGTCGAGGTCGAGCTCGGCCACGAGGACGCGAGCGGGCAGGTCCGCCGCGGCCGACACCGCCGGCAGTACCTCTCCCACGTAGCCGATGTCGTGTCCCGAGGCGACGACGCGCGCCGTGCGACCCGGGTGCAGCGCGGCACGCTGGGCCTGGACCAGTTCGATGTCGAGCCCCGCGGCGGCGGTCAGCACGCGCACGGCGTCGACGGCATCCGCGAGATCGGCGGCGAGCGCCGCCTGCCCGGGCTGCTTGGCGACGGAGTGACCGGTCAGCAGGATCGCCACGTGGCGGCGCTGGGGCGGGATCGACGCATCGAGGGCCGTCAGGGTCGCGGCATCGGGGCGCACCGCGAGCGGCGGCACCGACGGCGTGCCGTACTGCACACCGGGCTTCGGCAGGAAGACGGTCCCCGTCTCGAAGAGGGCGAGATCGACGATGCCGCGCGACACGTTGCGGTGCGCCACTTGCAGCAGGGCCGGGACGAGCGAGCGACGCAAGTAGGGCGACAGGCCGTCGAGAGGGTTGGCCAGTTTGACGCTGGGCAGCTTCTCACCCGAGGGCGAGCCGTGCAGCGCGTTCTGCTCCTCGGTCGTGAACGGGAACGAGGGCGTCTCGACGAAGCCGGCGGAGGCCAGGGCGTTCGCGACCCGGCGGCGGCCCTGCTGCGCCGAGGTCAAGCCGCGGCCCGACGGCGGGGTGGGCAGCACCGAGGGGATGCGGTCGTAGCCCTCGATGCGGGCGACCTCTTCGGCCAGCGTCCACTTGTCGGTGAGGTCGTGGCGCCACGAGGGCGCGGTGACGGACCAGCCGCCGTCGCGCTGTTCGACCGCGCACCCGATCAGCTCGAGAGCCGAGACGGTCTCGTCGTCGGTGTAGTCCACGCCGATCAGGCCCGAAACGAACCCCGCGGGCAGGGTGATCGCTTCGCGACGGTACTCCGCCGACAGCGACCCGCCGAGCTCGGTGTCGAGCGTGCCGCCGGCGAGCTCGACCATCAGCGAGGCGACGCGCTCCGCCGCCACGAAGGGCACGAGGGGGTCGACACCGCGCTCGAAGCGCCGCGACGCCTCGGAGGGCAGCTTGTGGCGCCGCGCCGTCCGGGCGATCGAGACCTGATCGAAGGTCGCCGCCTCGATCAGGACGTTGCGGGTGGCGTCGCTCATCTCGGTGGGACCGCCGCCCATGACGCCGGCCAGACCGATGGGCCCCGACTCGTCGGTGATCAGCAGGTCCTCGGCATTCAGGGTGCGAACCTGCCCGTCGAGGGTCTCGAGCTTCTCGCCCTGCTCGGCGCGACGGACGGTGATGCCGCCCTGCAGGCGGTCGAGGTCGTACCCGTGGATCGGCTGGCCGAGCTCGAGCATCACGTAGTTGGTGATGTCGATCAGCACGCCGAGCGAGCGGATGCCCGCGAGCGAGAGTCGCGTGATCATCCACGGCGGGGTCGGACGCGAGGGGTCGACGTCGCGCACGATGCGCGCGACGAACTCACTGGCTCCCGCGCGCCCGCGGATCGGGGCGCGGTCGTCGACGGCGATCGAGAACCCCGAGGGCGTGCGCGAAGCCGCCTCGTCGTGCCCGGTCCCCGGGTCGCGGAACGCCGCCCCGGTGGCGTGGGAGTACTCGCGCGCGACGCCGCGCAGCGACAGCGCGTAGCCGCGGTCGGGCGTGACGTTGATCTCGACGGCGATGTCGTCGAGGCCGAGAAGGGCGATGGCATCCGTTCCCACGGGAGCGTCGATGCCGAGTTCGACCAGGCGCAGGATGCCGGAGTGCTCGCTGCCGAGACCCAGCTCCTTCGCCGAGGCGATCATGCCGTCGGACACGTGGCCGTAGGTCTTGCGGGCCGCGATCGGGAAGGGGCCGGGCAGCACGGCGCCGGGCAGGGTCACCACGACCTTGTCGCCGGCGAAGAAGTTGCCGGCACCGCACACGATGCCGCGGACTCCGCCGTGCTCGGCCCCCACGTCGACCTGGCACCACCGGATCGTCTTGCCATTGGACTGCGGCTCGGGCGTGAACTCCACGACCTGTCCGACCACGATCGGGCCGGTCAGTTCGAAGCGGTGCACGTCTTCTTCTTCGAAGCCGACGGACACGAGCGCGGCGAGGACGTCCTCGGGCGTGGCCTCGGTGGGCACGTCGACGTACTCGCGCAACCAGGAGAGCGGGACGCGCATCAGACCACCATTCCGAACTGCTCGCTGAAGCGGACATCGCCCTCGGCCATGTCGCGCATGTCTTGCACGTCGCTGCGGAACATGAGCGTGCGCTCGATGCCCATGCCGAACGCGAAGCCCGAGTACTCCTCGGGGTCGATGCCGGCGGCCCGCAGGACGTTGGGGTTCACCATGCCGCAGCCGCCCCACTCGATCCATCGCGCCCCGCCCTTGAAGGTGGGATGCCACAGGTCGAGCTCGGCGCTCGGCTCGGTGAAGGGGAAGAAGTTGGCGCGGAAGCGCGTCTTGGCCTCGGGCCCGAACAGCACGCGCGCGGCGTGGTCGAGGGTGCCCTTGAGGTGGGCCATCGTGATGCCCTTGTCGACGACGAGGCCCTCGAACTGCGTGAACACCGGCAGGTGCGTCGCGTCGAACTCGTCGGTGCGGTAGACACGGCCCGGGCACAGCACGTAGATCGGCAGGTCGCGCTCGAGCATCGAGCGCACCTGCACGGGGCTGGTGTGGGTGCGCAGCACCAGGTGCCGCGCGACCGGGTCGACGAAGAAGGTGTCCTGCATCTGCCGCGCGGGGTGGTCGACGTCGAAGTTCAGCGCGTCGAAGTTGAACCACTCGTGCTCGAGCTCGGGCCCCTCGGCGATCTCCCATCCCATGCCGACGAAGATGTCGGACACCTGCTCCTGCAGGAGGGAGATGGGATGCCGAGCCCCGACGCGGGCGCGCTGCGGGAGCGCGGTGACGTCGATGCGCTCGGCCTCGAGCTGGGCGGCGGTCTCGGCCTCGGCGAGCTCGGCTTCACGGGCGGCGAGCGCCTGATTCACCTGGCCGCGCGCCTGGCCGACGAGCTTGCCGAAGGCGGCCTTCTGCTCGGGGGCGACATGGCGCATCTGGGCGTTCAGGCGCGCGAGGGACGACTGGTCTCCCGTGTGCGCGGAGCGGGCGGCTTTCA
Organism: Microbacterium sp. HMWF026; assembly: GCF_003061325.1. Classification (NCBI taxonomy): domain Bacteria; kingdom Bacillati; phylum Actinomycetota; class Actinomycetes; order Micrococcales; family Microbacteriaceae; genus Microbacterium; species Microbacterium sp. HMWF026. Next base: position 6,573 of record NZ_QAJB01000093.1, on the reverse strand, counting down.
GGTCGGCCGTGGTCGCGGCGGCGGCGATGGCGGCAAGAGCCTCATCGACCGCGGAGGCGACGGCCTCGGGGGTGATCTCGGGTGCGTCGGACACGAGATGAGAGTCTACCGACGGGCGGGGAGACCGCCCCGCCCGTCGGTCGCTCACAGTCCGTGGGAGTCGTGCTTGCCGAGACCGCGCTGGGCGACGATCAGCTCGGTGTCCGTGCCCGTCTGACCCGCGGGCTCGGCGGGGGCGACGGCGCCCGCCTTCGGCGACTTCCGCAGGCGGATCTCGACGCGGTGCGCCGCGAACGACAGGGCGAGGCACATGGCGACGTAGATGACGCTCGCGATCATCGCGGCGGGGATCAGGGGCGAGCCGTACTCGCCGTTCGAGCCGAGCAGGCGAGCGAAGTAGAGGAGCTCGGGGTAGGTGATGATGAAGCCGAGCGCGGTGTCCTTGAGGGTCACCACGAGCTGGGCGATGATGACGGGGAGCATGGCCCGGATCGCCTGGGGCAGCAGGATCAGGCGCATGACGCCGGACTTGCGCAGACCCACGGCGTAGCCCGCCTCGCTCTGACCGCGCGGCAGGGCCTCGACGCCGGCGCGGATGACCTCGGACAGCACCGAGCCGTTGTAGAGCACCAGCGCGATCACCACGGCCCAGTAGGACGACATCTTGATGTCGATGACCGGCAGGCCGTAGTAGAGCAGCAGCATGAAGACGAGCACGGGGACGGCGCGCAGGATCTCGACGATCCACCCGACCGGCAAACGCACCCACCGGTGGTCCGACATACGGCCGATGGCGAGCACGAAGCCGAGGACGAGGGCCCCGACCGCGGCGACGGCGAAGGCCGCGAGCGTCGCCAGGGTCGCCTCGCCGAACCGCTCCCAGATGGCGGAGTAGGTGAAGACGTTCCACTTCGCCGCGGAGAACTGGCCGGTGTCGATGAAGCGCCAGATGACGAAACCGATCACGGCGGCGACGAGCAGCAGCGTGACCACGCCGATGATGCGGTTGCGCAGTCGTGCGCGCGGGCCCGGGACGTCGTACAGGACGGAGGAGCTCATCGGGCGACCTTCCACTTCTTCTCGGCGGCGTTCTGCACAGCGGCCAGCAGCAGCACGAGGACGACGAACACGACCATGACGAGCAGGATCGTGACGAGCTGGTTCTCGCCGTTCTCGCTCATCGTCGCGCGGATGTTGCCGAGGTTGACGACCGAGAACCCGGCGGCGACCGTGGTGTTCTTGAGCAGGGCGATGAAGACGCTCATCATCGGCGGGATGACGGAACGCGTGGCCTGCGGCAGCACGATGAGCGACATCACCTGACCGAAACCGAGGCCGAGGGCGCGCGCCGCTTCGGCCTGGCCCACCGGCACGGTGTTGATGCCCGCGCGGATGGTCTCGGCGACGTAGGTCGCCGTGTAGACGCCGAGGCCGCACACGGCCAGGAGCAGGAAGCTGCCGCGCGGCACGTCGACGAGCAGCGGCACGCAGAACGCGAAGAAGAACAGCACCAGCGTCAGCGGGGTGTTGCGGATCCAGTTGACGTAGACCGCGCCCACGCCGCGTGCGATCGGCACGGGCGAGACCCGCATGGCCGCCACGATGAAGCCGAGCACGAGGGCGATGAGTCCGCCGCCCACGAAGAGCACGACGGTCCCCCACAGCGCCTGCGCCCACAGGTCGGGGTAGTCGAAGATCTGATTCACCGGAAGCTTTCCGTTCTTTCGCGTCGTGCTCGGGAGGGTGCGGGCGGCGCCGTGGCGCCGCCCGCACGGGGATCAGCTGACGGGGTCGACCGTCGGCTGCTCGCCGGAGACGCCCGAGGCGCCGAGGTTCTTCTCGAAGATGGCCTGCCAGGTGTCGCCGCCATCGGTGAACATCGTGTTCACGAACTCCTGGAAGGCGGTGTCGCCCTTGGCGATGCCGACGCCGTAGCGCTCCTCGCTGAAGGGCTCGCCCGCGATCTTGAGGTTGTCGGGGTCCTGGGCCGCGTAGCCGAGCAGGATGGCCTCGTCGGTGGTCACGGCATCCACTTCGCCGTTCTTCAGCTTCTCGACGCACTGCGAGTAGGTGTCGAACTCGACGACCTGGGCGGGAGTCTGCTCGCGGATGCGCTGGATCGGGGTCGACCCGGTCACCGAGCAGACGGTGGTCTCGGCCGTGAGCGCGTCCTTGCCGGTGATGGTGTCGTCGTCGGCGGCGACCAGCAGGCCCTGACCGGTGAGGAAGTACGGACCGGCGAAGGAGATCTGCTCCTTGCGCTTGTCGGTGATCGAGTAGGTGCCGACGTAGTAGTCGATGTCGCCGTTGATGAGCGCCTGCTCGCGGTTGGCCGAGGCGATCGCCTTGTACTCGACCTTGGACTCGTCGGCGGGGTCGAAGCCGAGCGATGCCGCGATCCAGCGCGCGGTGTCGACGTCGAAGCCCTTGCGCTCACCGGTCACGGGGTCGAGGTAGCCCAGACCGGGCTGGTCCTCCTTGACGCCGACGACGATCTTGCCCGCCGACTGGATCTTGTCGAACGTGGGGCTGTTCTCGATCGTCACGTCCGACGCGACAGCGCCGTAGACGGGAGCGTCGCCGCTGCCGCCCTCGGAGCCGCCCTCGGCGCCGGGGGTGCCGCTGTTGCAGGCCGTCAGGGCCAGCAGGCCGGCGGCGATGATGCTCGCGCCGGCGAGAAAACGTGTCTTACGCATGTGATGTCTCCTTGGTTACGTGTGCTGTGCGGATGGATGAGTCGTCGGGACGGCGCGCGAGATCGACCGGGGGACGGTGGATGGGCGTTCGGCGGAGAACCTCCTCGTTCGGCGCCGTCGGAGCAGGATCAGTGCGTGATGAGCTTCGAGAGGAAGTCCTTCGCGCGGTCGGATTCGGGACGGGTGAAGAAGTCCTCGGGCGCGGCCTGCTCGACGATCTGGCCGTCGGCCATGAACACCACGCGGTTGGCCGCCTTGCGGGCGAAGCCCATCTCGTGCGTGACGACGATCATCGTCATCCCGTCCTTGGCGAGACCGACCATCACGTCGAGCACCTCGTTGATCATCTCGGGGTCCAGCGCCGAGGTGGGCTCGTCGAACAGCATGACCTTGGGCTTCATCGCCAGCGCGCGGGCGATCGCGACGCGCTGCTGCTGGCCACCCGAGAGCTGGGCCGGGAGCTTGTCGGCCTGGTGGCCCACGCCCACGCGCTCCAGGAGCGCCCGCGCCTCTTTCTCGGCATCCGCCTTCTTCATCTTGCGGACCTTGATCGGGCCCAGCGTGACGTTCTCGAGGATCGTCAGGTGCGCGAACAGGTTGAACGACTGGAACACCATGCCGACGTCGGCACGCAGCTCGGCCAGACCCTTCCCCTCTTTGGGAAGCTCCTTGCCGTCGATGGTGATCGAACCGCTCGTGATGGTCTCGAGGCGGTTGATGGTGCGGCACAGGGTCGACTTGCCCGAGCCCGAGGGGCCGATGACGACGACCACCTCGCCGCGGTCGACAGTGAGGTCGATGTCCTTCAGCGCCTGGAACTGGCCGTAATGCTTCTGCACGTCGGAGACGACGACGAGGGGCTCGGAGCCCGCCGGGGGAACGGATGCCATGTGTTCACCCTATGAGGGTGAACCTCCCGCGACCACATTCTCGCGCAGGCCTTAACCGTTCTGTAACAGCCGCCCTCAGTGCGCGCGCTGCGCGAAAGCCGTCTCGTACAGGCAGACGCTCGCGGCCGTGGCGAGGTTCAGCGACTCGGCCCGGCCGTAGATCGGCAGCCGCAGAGCGAGGTCGGCGTGGGCCAGGGCGGCCTCGTCGAGACCACGCGCCTCGTTGCCGAACAGCCACGCCGTCGGCTGCGCCAGAAGATCCCGGGATGCCAGGAAGTCCGCCCCGTCGACGTCGGCGGCGACCACGCGCAGACCGGCCTCGTGCACCCGTTCGACCACGTCGGCCAGGTCGAGGTCGACCGCCACCGGGACGTGGAACAGCGATCCGGTCGTGGAACGCACCACCTTGGGGTTGTACGGGTCGACCGTGCGCCCCGTCAGGATCACGGCGTCGGCGCCCGCGGCGTCGGCGGCGCGGATGATCGTGCCCAGATTGCCCGGGTCGCGCACCTCTTCGCAGATGGCGATGAGGCGCGGACCGCCGGCCAGGACGTCCTTCAGCGCCGTCGGGGCCTGGCGGGCCACCGCGACGATGCCCTGGGGGGTGACGGTGTCGGCCATGGCATCCAGGACCGCCTCGGTCGTGTACTGCAGGTCGACGCCCGCACGCTCGGCGGCGTCGCGCACGTCCGTGTGCTTCTCCATCGCGGTCGGCGTGGCGTACACCTCGAGCACGGTCTCGGGGGCCCAGGCGAGCGCCTCGCGGGCGGCCTGCGGGCCCTCGAGCAGGAACAGACCGGTCTCCTGCCGGGCGGCGCGCCGACTGAGTTTGGCCACGGCGCGTACCCGCGGCGAACGGGGGTTCTCCAGCACGATCCGAGTGTATGACGGCGACGGAATGAAACCCCGGATGCCGCGCGAGAACGACGGAACGGGCGCCCTCCGAAGAGGACGCCCGTTCCGGGAGAAGATGCGCTTACGCGGTCTTCGCAGCGTTGACGTCGCTGGGCAGGGCCGCCTTGGCGGTCTGCACGAGCGAGGCGAACACGGCCGGCTCGTTCACGGCGAGCTCGGCGAGCATGCGGCGGTCGACCTGGACGCCCGCGAGGCCGAGACCCTGGATGAAGCGGTTGTACGTGAGGCCGTTCTGGCGGGACGCGGCGTTGATGCGCTGGATCCAGAGACGACGGAAGTCGCCCTTGCGCTTGCGGCGGTCGCGGTACGCGTAGACCAGGGAGTGGGTGACCTGCTCCTTGGCCTTGCGGTACAGACGCGAACGCTGTCCGCGGTAACCGGAGGCGCGCTCGAGGATGACGCGACGCTTCTTGTGGGCGTTTACTGCCCGCTTGACTCTAGCCATTTCTGTTTCTTCCTAACGTGCGTCGGCGCTCAGAGACCGAGGAGCTTCTTGGCGACCTTCGAGTCACCCTTGGCCAGGACCTGCTCCTGGTTCAGGCGACGGGTGCGCTTCGAGGCCTTGCCTTCGAGGTTGTGGCGCATACCGGCCTGCTGCTTCATGAGCTTGCCGCTACCGGTGAGCTTGAAGCGCTTCTTGGCACCCGAGTGGGTCTTCTGCTTCGGCATCTGTCTTCCTTCGTTGGTGTTCCCGGCGGAGCGGGAGTCTGGGGAGCTTTACTCGGCGGGGGCCGAGGTGGGCGTTTCTTCCGGGGCCGAGTCGCCACGGGCGGCGCTGCGTGCCGCCTCGCGGTTCGCCGCGCGCTGCGCGTTCTGCTCGGTCTTGACCTCGGACTTGTTCTTGTGAGGAGCGACCACCATCACCATGTTGCGGCCGTCGATCGTGGGGTTCGACTCGACGGTGCCGAACTCGGCGACGTCTTCGGCGAACTTGCGGAGCAGGCGCACACCCTGCTCGGGACGCGACTGCTCACGACCACGGAACAGGATCATGGCCTTCACCTTGTCGCCCGCCTGGAGGAAGCCCTCGGCGCGCTTGAGCTTGGTGATGTAGTCGTGGGCTTCGATCTTCAGACGGAACCGGACCTCTTTGAGGACGGTGTTCGCCTGGTTACGACGCGTCTCTTTGGCCTTCTGAGCGGCCTCGTACTTGAACTTGCCGTAATCCATGATCTTGACCACGGGCGGCTTCGAGCTCGGCGCAACCTCGACCAGGTCGAGGTCCGCTTCCTGGGCCAGGCGCAGCGCAGCTTCGATTCGGACGATGCCGACCTGCTCGCCGTTGGGTCCGACGAGACGGACCTCCGGGACTCGGATGCGCTCGTTGGTGCGGGGATCGCTGATGCGGAACTCCTCTTGTGTGCGGGTGGTGGCCGCCGCGATCCGATCGGACCACGGGCGAAGAGGAGTACACACGCCACCCGGCACGGTGCTGTCAGCACCGGCTTCTGCACCCTGGCGACCCCGTGCGACACGGAGCGGAGTGCGGGAACCCGGTAGCCTGGAGCGGCAAGCGCGGGTGGGATGTGATCCTCTTTCGTACGGAGTGAAACACTCCGAAGCCCGCCATAGTCTAGCAGAGAGATTCACGTGGACACGATCCCCTCCGACCAGCCCGCCGACGACCACGCCCCGCACCGTCACGGCGCAGAAGACGAGCGCCTCGCCCGCTGGGAGGAGCAGGAGCGCGCGTCCGCCTCCGCCACCCGCGACATCGCCGACGTGCCCGCGGTCGAGGTCATCACGACCGCCGCGGTCCACCTGATGAGCGCCGCCGCCGTCAAGACGGGCCTGGCCGACAACCCCGCCGAACAGCTCGACCTCGACGAGGCCCGCAAGCTCATCAACTCCCTCGCCGGGCTCATCACCGCCGGCGCCCCCGAGATCAGCGACATGCACGCCCGCTCGCTGCGCGACGGTCTGCGTTCGCTGCAGCTCGCCTTCCGCGAGGCCTCGGTCATCCCGGACCCGATCGGCAAGGGCCCGGGCGAGAAGTGGACGGGCCCGGTCACCTGAGTCGTTCGTTGGGGGGGGGTACCGGGCTCGGTGATGCCCCGTCCCCAGGCGAGGGC
>NZ_QAJB01000092.1:0-9947 GCF_003061325.1 Microbacterium sp. HMWF026 | reverse complement strand
CCGGGGGCCGGGACCGGAGCGCCGGGGCCCCCGGCGCTCCGGTCCCGGCCCCCGGCGCTCCGGCCCGGGCCCAGACCCCGCCCCCGGGTTGTTGAGTGTCCAGGGCACGCCGGAACGGGCGCAGGCGATGCGGCGCGTCGTGGACACTCGACGGGTGGGGAGGGCGGTGTCGGCGGTCTGCCCTATCCTGACCGGGATCCCAGCCTCGAAGGAGCCCGCCCATGGCCGATGCCGTCGTCCTCGTCTCCGGTGGCGCCGCCGTCACCCCGTTCACCGATTCCGACCGCGCGGCCGCCTCGGGCCTGGCGGCCGGCAACACCATGACGGCGCTGCGCGAGCACCTGCGCACGGCGGGGGTTCCCGTCTTCACCGCCCCGGCCCGCATCGGGGTGGGCACGGTTGAGAGGGATGCCGGGTGGCAGGGCTTCGACGACGTTCCCGTCGTGCTGCCCGCCGAGGTCACGATCAACGCGGTCGGGTCGATCGACGTCGCCGGTGTCGCGCTCGCCGCCTTTCTGCGGTGGCTGTCGTCCGCGCACGGGCTCTCGAGCGTCGACCTGGTCGGGCACTCGATGGGCGGGCTGTTCTCGCGCGCCGCGATCCGCGAGCTCGCCGGCGGCGGTCCGCGCGTCGAGCGGCTGGTGACGCTGGGCACGCCGTGGGACGGCTCGGTGCTGGGCGACCTGGTCGACGACGAGATCTCCGAGGCCGACGCGCACGGCGACCCGGCGACCCTGCAGATCTTCGCCGAGGCGCGGCCCTACGCGGCGGCGAACTCGCAGGGGGCCGCGGCCGAGGTCTCGCGCCGTTACCTGCGCGCGTGGAACGACCGCCAGGCGGGCGTTCTCGACGGCATCCCGGTCACCGCGATCGGCGCGGGGTACTTCGCCGCGGTGACAGAGCCGGCGCAGCTGTGGCCGCACGACGGTCTGGTGTCCCTCACCAGCGGTCGCGCCGATCAGGTGCCCGCCGCGGTGCTGCCGCGGGTGACGCGGCACTCGTTCCCCGACCACGTGCACAGCATCTTCTTCACCGACGCGTTCGGTCTGCCGCGCGAGCGGGCGCTGACGTGGGACCCCGCGGTGTTCGCGGTGGTGGACGCCGCGCTCTCACGCTGACGCGGGGGTGGACGCCGCGGCATCCGGGGTATATGTTGTGAAAACCAACAAACCCGACGGTGCGCTCTCGCGCACTCGTGCGTCCATGCGAAGGAGCAGGAATGCCCACCCCCACCCGCGATGACAAGTTCTCGTTCGGACTCTGGACCGTCGGATACAACGGCACCGACCCGTTCGGCGGCCCCACCCGTCAGCCCCTCGACGTCGTGCACGTCGTCGAGAAGCTCGCAGAGCTCGGCGCCTACGGCCTGACCTTCCACGACGACGACCTGTTCGCCTTCGGCTCCACCGATTCCGAGCGTCAGACGCAGATCGACCGCCTCAAGGGCGCGATGAAGGACACCGGCATCATCACGCCGATGGTCACCACGAACCTCTTCTCGGCCCCCGTCTTCAAGGACGGCGGTTTCACCTCGAACGACCGGCAGGTGCGTCGCTTCGCTCTGCGCAAGGTGCTGCGCAACCTCGACCTCGCCGCCGAGCTGGGAGCCCAGACCTTCGTCATGTGGGGCGGCCGCGAGGGTGCCGAGTACGACTCGGCCAAGGACGTCCGTCAGGCGCTCGAGCGCTACCGCGAGGCCGTCAACCTGCTCGGCGACTACGTCACCGACAAGGGTTACGACATCCGCTTCGCGATCGAGCCCAAGCCCAACGAGCCCCGCGGCGACATCCTGCTGCCGACGCTCGGTCACGCGATCGCCTTCATCGACTCGCTCGAGCGCCCCGAGCTCGTAGGTCTGAACCCCGAGGTCGGCCACGAGCAGATGGCCGGTCTGAACTTCGCCGCCGGAATCGCCCAGGCGCTCTACCACGGCAAGCTCTTCCACATCGACCTCAACGGTCAGCGCGGCATCAAGTACGACCAGGACCTCGTGTTCGGCCACGGCGATCTGCACAACGCCTTCGCGCTGGTCGACCTGCTCGAGAACGGCGGCCCCGGCGGCGTCCCCGCCTACGACGGCCCCCGCCACTTCGACTACAAGCCCTCGCGCACCGAAGACGAGACGGGCGTCTGGGACTCCGTCTCGGCCAACATGAACACCTACCTGCTGCTCAAGGAGCGCGCCGCGGCCTTCCGCGCCGACCCCGAGGTGCAGGAGGCCCTCGAGGCCGCCAAGGTGCTCGAGCTGGCGCAGCCGACGCTGAACGAGGGCGAGAGCTACGACGACCTGCTCGCCGACCGCTCGGCCTACGAGGACTTCGACACCGACGCGTACCTCGGTGGCAAAGGCTTCGGGTTCGTCCGTCTGCAGCAGCTCGCGACCGAACACCTGCTCGGCGCCCGCTGAGTCTCCCGGGGCCCGGATGCCACGGCATCCGGGCCCCTCCGTTCCCTCCGTCGAGTGTCCAGAACACGCCGCATCGCCGCCGCGCGAGACGGCGTGTCGTGGACACTGAACGGGATGCCGCGACGGCGCGGCGACAACAGGAGGAGTGAGCATGGCGCTCGTCATGGGAGTCGATTCGTCGACGCAGTCGTGCAAGGTCGTCGTCGTCGACGCCGACAGCGGACGCGTGGTGCGCGAGGGGCGCGCGTCGCACCCCGCCGGGACCTCGGTCGACCCCGAGGCGTGGTGGAGAGCGCTCCAGGATGCCATCGCCCAGGCCGGCGGTCTGGACGACGTCGCGGCGGTGTCGATCGCCGGTCAGCAGCACGGCATGGTCGTGCTGGACGCCGAGGGCGTCATCATCCGCGATGCCCTGCTGTGGAACGACACCCGCTCGGCGTCGGCGGCGCGCGATCTCATCGCAGAGGTCGGCGCCGAGGCGTACGCCGCGCGCACGGGCGCCGTGCCGGTCGCGTCGTTCACGGGCACCAAGCTGCGGTGGCTGCGGGATGCCGAGCCGGCCCACGCCGCCCGCGTCGCGGCCGTCGCGCTGCCGCACGACTGGCTCACCTGGCGGCTGCGCGGGTTCGGGCCGGGCAACGCCGTCCTCGACGAGCTCGTCACGGACCGATCGGATGCCTCGGGCACCGCGTACTGGGGGGCCGACGGCTACGACCTCGACCTGTTCCGCCGCGCGCTCGGCCACGACGCGACGCTGCCGCGCGTCCTCGGGCCGTGGGAGAGCGCGGGCACCCTGCCCGGTGGCGCCCACGTCGGACCGGGTGCGGGCGACAACGCCGGCGCGGCGCTGGGCCTGGGGGCGGGCCCGGGTGACGTCGTGGTGTCGCTGGGCACATCCGGCACGGTGTTCGCGGTCGCCGAGGCCCCCACGGCCGACACCACCGGCGCCGTCGCCGGTTTCGCCGACGCGACCGGGCGCTTCCTGCCGCTGGTCGCGACGCTGAATGCGGCCCGCGTCCTCGACGCGGTCGCGAGGCTGCTGGGTGTGTCGCACGAGGAACTCGGCGCGCTCGCGCTGGAGGCGGAGCCCGGCGCGGGCGGCGTCGTGCTCGTGCCGTGGTTCGAGGGAGAGCGCACCCCCAACCTGCCCGACGCGAAAGCCTCGCTGACCGGTTTGACTCTGGCATCCACCACTCGGGAGAACCTCGCCCGCGCGGCGATCGAGGGCATGCTCAGCGGCCTGGCGGTCGGCCTCGAGGCCATCCAGGCGCAGGGGGTGGAGGTCCGGCGCATCCTGCTGATCGGTGGGGCGGCGGCGAACGAAGGGGTCGCGCGGATCGCCGCGCAGGTGTTCGACGCCGAGATCGTCGTGCCCGCGGCGGGGGAGTACGTCGCCCTCGGCGCGGCGCGACAGGCCGCCGGAGTCCTCGCCGGGGGGCCGGTCGACTGGACGGCCGCCACCACCCGGGCCGTCGACCCCGACCACCGCCCCGCGGTCCGCGCGGAGTACGACCGGGTGGCGGCGCTGCGCGCACGGGAATGAGGGTCGGTCGCCACGCGAAAGCCCGGGCCGCGGCGCGCAGAATGCTCATCCTCCGCGAGAGCAACCCTCTGGTTCGGCCCCATGAGGGTGGGCCAGAGTAGAGGCAGGCCCGTCGACGTCTTGTAAGGGGGGCGTCGACGGGCTCTCCTCGGGAGCGGTTCCAGGCCTCGCGCTCGCTCGCGTGTGCGTGGGTCGGTCGCGCGCGCCGCTACTGTGAGTCACCATGAGCGGCGACAACGGCGGCAGGCGCATCGGCGTGCGCGACGTCGCGGCCGCCGCGGGGGTGTCGACGCAGACCGTCTCGCGGGTGCTGAACGACTACCCGGGCATCCGCGACGCCACGCGCGAGCGGGTGCTCGACGCCGTCGCCGCCCTCGACTACCGCGTCAACAACGCCGCCCGCGCGCTCGGCACGAGCCTGACGCGCACCGTGGGGGTGGTGGCATCCGATGCCGTCCTGCACGGCCCGGCCGCCGGGATCGCCGCTCTCGAACGCGCCGCACGGGCGCGGGGGCGGTGGATCTCGACCGCGTACACCGACTCCGACGACCCCGCCGACATCGACGCCGCCGTCCAGCACCTGCTCGACCAGGGCGTCGACGGCATCGTCTTGGTCGCCGCCCACGGCGCGACCCCCCTCGAGGGTTACGAGGTGCCCATCGTGCCGCTCTACGGCGAATCCGGGACCCGCCAGCGCGAGGCGGCCGCGCTCGCCGTCGAGCATCTGGCCGACCTCGGACACCGCCGCATCGTCGAGCTCGCCGGCCCCGCCGACTGGCGCGAGGCTCTCGCGCGCACGGCCGGGGTCGCGGATGCAATCGATCGTCGCGGGCTCACGCGGGAGGGTCGGGTCGAGGGGGACTGGAGCGCCGGTTCCGGTGCGGCCGTCGCCGACACGGTCGCCGCGCACGTGCGCGCCGGTACCACCGCGGTGGCGGTCGCCAACGATCAGATGGCCCTCGGGCTGATGGCCGGGCTCGCCGCCCGCGGGCTCGCGGTTCCGGCCGACGTCTCGGTCGCCGGCTTCGACGACAACCCGGATGCCGCCTTCTACGCGCCCGCGCTCACCACGGTGCGCCTCGACGTGGAGGGCGAGGCGGCGGAGGCCGTCGCCCGGGTGCTGGGCGACCAGCCGACGGCTCCCGCGCCGCCGGTGCTGGTGCCGCGCGCTTCGACCTCCACCCCGCGCTGACGCCGGGCCGGCCGGCTCGCCCGTCCGCCGGACCGGCCGGCTCATCCGACCGACCGTCCGTCCGCCCGCCCGCCGGGCCGGTCGGCTCGACCGTCCGCCCGTCCGTCCGCCCGCCCGCCGGGCCGGTCGGCTCGACCGTCCGGCGCCCCGGCCGGCTCGCCCGTCCGCCGTGCCGGTCTCCGGAGAATCCCTGTCGTCCGGACGCGTGCTCCGCGCGAAACCGCGTGCGCTCCCGCCCGACCGCTCGGAATCTCCGGAGTCCGGCACGCGTGGTCCCCGCGAGGGCGGTGTTTCGGGGCGGCGCGCTCTCGCGGAACGGCGATGTTACCGGTAACATTGCGACGCGAGGGCGCCGCGCCCCACCCCGAACCACGTCGAAGGAGACACGCGTGTCCGATGCCGCCACGTTCGCGCCCGAGGTGCAGGAGGCGATCGACGCCGTCCGCGCCGACGTCGCGAAACTGCACGCCGAGCTCGTGCGCTACAACCTCATCGTCTGGACGGGCGGCAACGTCTCGGGTCGCGTCCCCGGCGCCGATCTGTTCGTGATCAAGCCCTCCGGCGTCTCGTACGACGACCTCGCGCCCGAGAACATGATCCTCTGCGACCTCGACGGCAACGCCATCTCCGGCGCCCCCGGCAGCGAGCGCAGCCCCTCGAGCGACACGGCTGCGCACGCGTACGTCTACCGCAACATGCCCGAGGTCGGAGGCGTCGTCCACACGCACTCCACCTACGGCGTCGCCTGGGCCGCCCGGGGAGAAGAGATCCCCTGCGTCATCACCGCGATGGCCGACGAGTTCGGCGGGCCCATCCCGGTCGGTCCGTTCGCGATCATCGGCGACGACTCGATCGGTCGGGGCATCGTCGAGACCCTGCGCGGTCACCGCTCGCGCGGCGTCATCATGCAGAACCACGGCCCCTTCACGATCGGATCGAGCGCGAAGGACGCCGTCAAGGCCGCCATCATGCTCGAGGACGTCGCGCGCACGGTGCACATCGCGCGCGAGGCGGGTCCGCTCATCCCGATCCCGCAGGACAAGATCGACGCGCTGTACGAGCGCTACCAGAACGTCTACGGACAGAGCACGGACGACCGTCGATGAACGCGCACATCACCGAAGGCCGGGTGAGCCTCGGTATCGAGCTCGGCTCGACCCGCATCAAGGCCTGCCTCATCGGCCCCGACGCCGAGGTGCTGGCCACCGGCTCCCACGAGTGGGAGAACGTCTACGCCGACAAGCTGTGGACCTATCCGCTGGATGCCGTCTGGTCGGGCCTGCAAGCGGCCTACGCCGAGCTGGTCCAGAACGTCCGTCAGCAGTACGGCGTCACCCCCGAGCGGTACGCCGCGATGGGCGTCTCGGCGATGATGCACGGCTACCTCGCGTTCGACGCCGACGGAGAGCTGCTCGCCCCCTTCCGCACGTGGCGCAACACCAACACCGGCGTCGCCGCGGCCGAGCTCACCGAGCTGCTGGGCGTGAACATCCCGCTGCGCTGGTCGATCGCGCACCTGCATCAGGCCGTCGTCGACGCCGAGCCCCACGTCCCCGAGATCCGCTTCCTCACCACCCTCGCCGGGTACGTGCACTGGAAGCTCACCGGCGAGAAGGTCCTGGGCGTGGGCGACGCGTCGGGCATGTTCCCCATCGACTCCGCCACCCGCGACTACGACGCCGAGCTCGTCGCGCGCTACGACGAGCTGGCCGCCGGTCGCGTCCCCGCGCTGAAGGACCTGCTGCCGCAGTCGCTGGTCGCGGGCGCGTCGGCCGGTGCGCTCACCGTCGAGGGGGCGCAGCTGCTCGATCCGAGCGGAACCCTGCGCCCCGGCATCCCCTTCGCTCCCCCCGAGGGCGACGCCGGCACCGGGATGGTCGCGACCGGCGCCGTCGCACCCCGTACGGGCAACGTCAGCGCGGGCACGAGCATCTTCGCGATGGTGGTGCTCGAACGGCCGCTCGCGCAGGTGCACCACGAACTCGACCTGGTCACGACGCCCTCGGGCGACGCGGTGGCGATGGTGCACTGCAACAACGGCGCGAGCGAGCTCGCCGCGTGGGCCAACATGTTCACCGCGTTCGCCGCGGCCGCGGGTACCCCGGTGACCCCGGATGCCACCTACGCGGCGCTCTTCTCGGCCGCCCTCGAGGGAGAGACCGACGCCGGCGGGCTGCTGGCGTACAACCACCTGGCCGGCGAGCCCATCGCGGGTCTCGACGAGGGACGCCCCCTCGTCGTCCGCACGCCCGACAGCCGCCTGACGCTGCCGAACTTCATGCGCGCACAGCTCTACGGCGTCTTCGGCACGCTCGCCCTGGGCATGGACGTCCTGCACGGCGAGGGCGTGGAGCTCGACAGGATGTACGCCCACGGCGGCATGTTCCGCACGGCCGGTGTCGCCCAGCGCTTCCTCGCCGCGGCGCTCGACGCGCCCGTCGCGGTCGCCGAGACGGCGTCCGAGGGCGGGGCCTGGGGCATCGCGGTGCTCGCGGCCTACGTCGCCGACGGCCAGGGCCGCGACCTCGACACCTACTTGCGCGAGGCGGTCTTCGCTGACGCGCCGATCGTCACGGCCGGCCCCGACCCGGCCGACGTGGCCGGCTTCTCGGCCTACCTCGACCGCTACCGGGCCGGTCTCGCCGTCGAGGCCGCCGCCGTGGCATCCCTCTGAAGACTTCTCACAAAGGAAACGTTATGACCCGCACTCCCCTCAAGAACGACCTCGACGGCTACGAGGTCTGGTTCGTCACCGGTAGCCAGAACCTCTACGGCGAAGAGACGCTGAAGCAGGTCGCCGAGCAGTCGCAGGCCGTCGTCGAGGGCCTGAACGGCCTTCCGGTGAAGGTCGTCTGGAAGCCCGTGCTGAAGGACTCCGACAGCATCCGCCGCATGGCCCTCGAGGTCAACGGTCGCGACGACGTCATCGGCGTGATCGCGTGGATGCACACCTTCAGCCCCGCGAAGATGTGGATCTCGGGGCTCGACGCCCTGCAGAAGCCGCTGCTGCACCTGCACACGCAGGCCAACGTCGAGCTGCCGTGGAACGACATCGACTTCGACTTCATGAACCTCAACCAGGCCGCGCACGGCGACCGCGAGTTCGGATACATCCAAACGCGGCTGGGCGTTTCGCGCAAGACCGTCGTCGGCCACGTGTCGAACCCCGCCGTGCGTCAGCAGATCGAGGACTGGCAGCGCGCCGCCGCCGGCTGGACCGCCGCGCGCACCCTCAAGCTCGCCCGCTTCGGCGACAACATGCGCTATGTCGCCGTCACCGAGGGCGACAAGACCGAGGCCGAGCTGCGTTTCGGCGTCCAGGTCAACACGTGGGGCGTCAACGAGCTGGTCGAGGCCGTTGAGAAGGCATCGGATGCCGACATCGACGCCCTCGTGCAGGAGTACGTCGACAGCTACGACGTCGTCGACGAACTGCTCCCCGGTGGGGCGCGTCACCAGTCGCTGCGCGACGGCGCGGCGATCGAGCTGGGCCTGCGCTCGTTCCTCGAGGAGGGCGGCTTCGGCGCCTTCACCACCTCGTTCGAGGACCTCGGCGCGCTGAAGCAGCTGCCCGGCCTCGCGGTGCAGCGCCTCATGGCCGAGGGCTACGGCTTCGGCGCCGAGGGCGACTGGAAGACCGCCATCCTCGTGCGCGTCGCCAACGTCATGGGTGCGGGTCTGCCCGGCGGCGCCTCGCTCATGGAGGACTACACCTACGACCTGGTTCCCGGCAACGAGCGCATCCTCGGCGCCCACATGCTCGAGGTCTCGCCCTCGCTGACCACGAAGAAGCCCCGCCTCGAGATCCACGAGCTGGGCATCGGCGGCAAGGACGACCCCGTGCGACTGGTCTTCACCGCCGACGCGGGCCCCGCTCTCGTCGTCGCGATGAGCGACATGCGCGACCGCTTCCGCCTAGTGGCCAACGTCGTCGAGAACGTCGACGCCCCCGACCTGCCGAAGCTGCCCGTGGGTCGCGCGGTGTGGAAGCCCGCTCCCGACTTCGCGACCTCGGCCGGCTGCTGGCTCGCCGCCGGTGCCGCCCACCACACCGTCATGACGACGGCCGTGGGCATCGAGGTGTTCCGCGACTTCGCCGAGATCGCCAAGACCGAGCTCGTCGTGATCGACGACGAGACCACGGTCCGCGGTTTCCAGAGCGAGCTGCGCTGGAACCAGGCGTACTACCGCCTGGCCCAGGGCCTGTAAGACCCCCGCCGCCCCGGGAGCGCGAAGCCCCGGGGCGGTGCGGCACTCGCGCGTCCTGTTCGCTCGGGACGTGCGCCGCGCGTCGACATCGACGCACGGATCGTGCCCCGGGACCCCCGCAGCGGTGGGCTGCGCGGGTCCCGGGGCACTTCTTCGTTCCGGGGCGGCGGCGGGGGAGTGGCGTCATCGGTCAACGACCTCGTGGCGACCGCCGCCGCGACCCTCGTCCCACTTATGGGGGTGTGTGTCCCACTTCTTGTCGGTTCGAAGGTGTCGGGGCCGCCAAAAGTGGGACATGGATGCCGGGCCGGCCGCGGGCGCTGACCAGGCCGCCAGAGGCGGGACATGGATGCCACGCCCACCGCGGCCTCGAACAGTCGAGGCGTCGCCTCAGCGGCCCCCGTTCACCCGCCCGTCGCACACGACCGTCTCGGTCACAGCCGCTGGCCCAGCGCCCACAGCCGGTCGGCGCGGCCCGAGATGGCCTCGGACAGGGCGAACGCCTGCGCGTCGGTGAGCGAGGCGACGTAATCGACGATGCCGCGCGCCCGCGCGAGACGCTCGACATCGGCGGGGCGGCGGTCCGTGGGCAGGGC
>NZ_QAJB01000091.1:0-7534 GCF_003061325.1 Microbacterium sp. HMWF026 | reverse complement strand
GGCGGGGGTCAGGCGGTGACCGAGGGCGCGAGCGCGGCGGCGACGGCCACGAGGTGCCCGCCCTTGCGCTCGGCGCGGGCGACGCGCGGCGGATCGGCGGCGTCGCGCTCGAGCAGGCGCCACGTGTGCGCGTCGATGTCGGCGCCACCGGTCGCGCACGCGAGCAGAGCCAGGGGCGCGAGCACGCGCCACCGCCCCCGCGGCCGCTGCATGTCGACGATGCCCGCGCGTCCGCCCGCGCGCACCGCCGCGGTCGCGCGGCGCCACGCCTCGGCGCGGTCGGGGATCACGCTCAGCGCATAGGTCGAGAAGACGGCATCCGCCCCTCGCCCTCCGGCGGCGGCGCGCAGGACGGCGGGGTCGAGCGTCGCAGCGTCCGCCTCGACCAGCGTCACGGTGTCGTGCCATCCGGCGGTGGCGATCCGGCGGCGGGCGACGGAGAGCATGTCGGCGCTGCGGTCGACGCCGATCACGCGGCCGGTCGGACCGACCGCCGCGATGAGCGCGGGAAAGTTCAGGCCGGTGCCGCACCCCAGGTCGATCACGACGTCGCCCGGGCGCGGATCGAGCAGACGGATGCCGGCCTCACGGCCCGCCCGGTACACCCAGCGCTCGCCCGAGAGCACGTCGTACCACCGCGCGCCGGCGCCGTATCGGCGCAGCAGTGCTGCCATCGCGCCACCCCCTTCGCTCCCACCCTAGGCTTCGACCATGACCACCGCCCCGCGCCGTCGCGCCCGCCCGCTCACCCCCGTCGAGGCCGGCCGCGCCGTATGGGACCTCGTCGTCGTGGGGGCGGGGAGCGCGGGTCTCGTGGCCGCGCGCACCGCGGCGGTGCTGGGCGCGCGGGTGCTGCTGATCGAGGCGCGAGGCTTCGGCGGAGAGTGCCTGTACACGGGGTGCGTGCCGTCGAAGGCGCTGATCGCGGCGGCCGACGCGGCGCAGGACGCGCGCGGGGCAGGGCGGCTCGGCATCCACGTCGACGAGGTGCGGGTCGACTTCGCCGCCGTGATGGCGCACGTGAAGCGGGCGATCGCCGAGATCGAACCCGTCGACTCGCCCGAGACCCTCGCCGGATCGGGCGTGTTCACGCTGCGGGGACGGGCCCGGTTCGACGGGCCCCGTTCGCTGGTGGTCGAGGGAGTCGGCATCCGCTTCCGCGACGCCGTCGTCGCCACGGGCAGTTCGCCGGTCGTCCCCGACGGCGTCGACGTGTTCACGAACGAGACGGTGTGGGACCTCGAGACCCTGCCCGAGAGCCTGCTCGTCCTGGGCGGTGGCGCGATCGGCTGCGAGCTGGCGCAGGCGTTCGCGCGTCTGGGCAGTCGCGTCACGCTCGTCCACCGCGGCGACCGGGTGCTGCCCAAAGAGGATCCCGACGCCAGCGCCCTCGTGCTCGCCGCCCTGCGCGCCGACGGCGTCGACGTGCGCCTGGGCACGACGCTCGACGAGGCCACGCGGGCGGACGGGCGCACGACCGCTCGCCTCAGCGACGGCTCGACGGTGGCGGCCGAACGCGTCCTGGCCGCGCTCGGCCGGCGGGTCGATACGACGGGACTCGGACTGGATGCCGCGGGCGTCGCGCTCGACGGCTCCGGCGCCATCGCGGTGGACCGCACCCTGGCCACGAGCAACCCGCGCATCCGCGCCGCGGGCGACGCGACGCCGCTGCCGCGCTTCACCCACACGGCCGGGATGTTCGGCAGCGTCGCCGCCACCAACGCCGTGCTCGGACTGTCACGGCGAGCACGGCTGGACGACGTGCCGCGCGTGACCTTCACCGCTCCCGAGGTCGCGGCGGTGGGGGTGTCGTCGGTGGATGCCGAGGCCTCGGGCCTGCGCGTGGTCGAGACCGCGCACCACGACCTCGATCGCGCGATCGCCGAGGGGCGCACCGCGGGGTTCACGCGCCTCGTGGTCGACCGCCGGGGTCGGGTGGTGGGCGCCACGATCGTGGGACCGCGCGCGGGGGAGTCGCTCGGCGAACTGTCGACCGCCGTGTCGCTCGGACTCACGGTGCGGGCGCTCGCCGGGGTGCTGCACGCGTACCCGACCTACTCCGACGCGGGGTGGAACGCCGCGGTGCGGGACGCGCAGGGTGCTCTGCGGCGGGGTGCGGTGGCCGCGGTGATCCGGCTGCTGCGCCGGGTACGCCGGCGTCGGCGCTGAGGCCGGGGGCGCGGTTGCGCGCGTCGGCGCGGAGCCGGGCGGTCGCCGCGACGCCCGGCGGGCGGGTCGGGGCGCCGCGCGATCTCACCGCAGCAGGCGGTACCCCGCGACGACCCGCTGCACGGCGCTGATCCCCACGAACACGCTCCACACCACGGCGATCCCGCCCGACCAGAACGGCAGGATCAGCCACAGCGCGTGCACGACGATCGTCTCGGTGCCCTCGGCGATGCGGCCGAGGAACGACAGCGACCGCCCGTCGTCGATGCGACGCCCGGTGCGTTCGGCGATCGACGAGAACGCCAGGAACGCCGTGCCGTTGACGTAATAGACCACCAGCACCAGCAGGAAAGGCCACCACGCGACCCCGTAGCCGGCCGTCGCGCCCCACGCGACGCCGAGCACCCCCGTGCCGTACGCGATGAAGTCGGCCGTGATGTCGAGGAAGCCCCCCGCCTCGCTGTCGCCGCCGTCGCCGCGCGCCCGTCGACGTCGCGCGAGCGTCCCGTCGAGGCCGTCGGCCACCCGCGACACCAGCCACAGCACGACCGCCGCAGCCCACCACTGCGCCGCCGCCGCACCGGCCGAGGCGAGCGCCAGGGCCAGGCCGGTGAGGGTGAGGCGGTCGGGGGTGACGCCCGGACGATCCAGGGCGGCGGCCATGGCATCCAGGGGACCCGAGAGGACCGCGCGCATGGTGCGGTCAAGCATCCGGCGCCTCCGCGGCGCGGCGCCGCCGGACGACCGCCGCCGCGATCAGTCCCGCCCCCAGCAGCACGCCCACGGCGGCCAGGGCGACCCAGAATGCGGGGCCGAGCTCCCACCCGAACGCCCCGAGGGCGACGTACGCGGCGGAGCCGGGCAGGATCCCGACCGCCGTGCCGATGGCGTAGTCGCGTCGGCGCACCGACGTCAGCCCCGCGCCGTAGTTGATGAGGGTGAAGGGGATGACGGGGATCAGGCGGGCGCTCAGGACGGCGAGCAGTCCGCGGCGGCCGATCGCGGCATCCAGGCGGGCCACCCGTGCCCCCGTGAAGCGTTCGACGGCCTCGCGGCCGAGCGCGCGACCGATGAGGAAGGATGCCGCGGCCCCCAGCAGCGCGCCCACGTAGACCATGGCGAACGCCACCGGAAAGCCCCAGACCAGACCGGCCGCGATGCCCAGCACGTTCTTGGGTGCGGGGCTCAACGTCAGCGCCGCGTACAGCAGCGTGAAGAGGATGACCCCGGGCCAACCGACCTGGCTCGACCACGAGCGGATCTGCTCGACGTCGTGCGGGACGAAGACGAAGCCAACCGTTGCGACGACGGCGACGAAGACACCGAGAAGAACGAGGCGCAGCAGGGGTCGGCGCATCGCACCGCGCGCGGGCGCGTCGGTCCGGTTCGGTTCCATCGATTCCCCTCCGCCTCCCATACCCTAAGTCCGCACGCGACCTGCGGTCGCCGGTCCCGACCGAGGAGCCTCATGACCCCCCTTCGACGCCGACGTCGTCTCACCGCCCTGACGGTGGCCGCGGCATCCACCCTTCTCGCCCTCACCGGGTGCGCCGCCCCGGCCGCCCCCGACGCCGCCGAATTCGCGGACTGGGATGCCGTCCTCTCGGCTGCCCAGGGCCAGACCGTGCAGCTGTGGATGTACGGCGGTGACGACCAGGGCAACGCCTACGTCGACGACGTGCTCGCGCCGGCGGTCGCCGAGTACGGCGTGACGCTCGAGCGCGTTCCCGTGACCGACACCCGCGACGCGCTGAACCGCGTCTTCACCGAGCTGCAGGCCGGTCGTGAGGACGGCAGCGTCGACCTGGTGTGGGTGAACGGCGACAACTTCCGCACGGGCAAGGAGGCCGGCGCGTGGCGCTGCGGCTGGACCGGGATGCTGCCCTCGATGGCGAACACCGGCGCGGACGACCCGCTGCTGCAGTCCGACTTCGGCACGCCCGTGGACGGGTGCGAGGCGCCCTGGCACAAGGCGCAGTTCACCCTCGCCTACAACGCCGAGGCGATCGCCGACCCGCCGACGACGCTCGCGGGCGTGCTCGACTGGGCTGCTGCCCACCCGGGCCGGTTCACCTACCCGGCACCGCCGGACTTCACCGGCTCGGTCTTCGTGCGCGAGGCGCTCGCGAGCGTGTCCGGCGGAGCCGACCAGGTGCCGACGGCGTTCTCGCAGGACGCCTACGACGAGTTGTCGCCCGCCCTGTGGGACCGACTCGGCGCCCTCGCCCCGAACCTGTGGCGCGGCGGTGACACGTACCCCGCGAACGAGACGGAGCTCGGTCAGCTCTTCGCCGACCGTCAGATCGACATGACAATGACCTACGGCCCGGCGACGCTCACGGGCCTCGTGGCGGACGGGACCTATCCCGCCCAGACCAAGGTACTGACGCTCGAGGACGGCACGGTCGGCAACGCCAGCTTCCTCGGCCTTCCCGTCAACTCCGACGCCGCGGCGGGCGCGATGGTCGTCGCGAACGTGGCACTGTCCGCCGAGCAGCAGGCCAAGAAGGCCGAGCCCGACGTGTGGGGGCAGTTCCCCGTGCTCGACCTGGACGCGCTGTCGCCCGAGGACCGCGCCCTGTTCGATGCGCTGCCGGCGTCGCCGGTCGTACCCGCGTACGACGAGCTCTCGCGCAACGCGCACGGCGAGCTCGCCGCCGAGTGGGTTCCCGCCCTCGACGACGGGTGGCGGCAGAACGTGCTCTCGCGGTGACCTGGGCGCCCGTCGCCCGACGCGCCGGTTCCGCGCGCGAGAGACGGCTCGGCGTGCTGCTGGTGCTGCCCGCCGTCGTCCTCTCGTTCGTGGTGCTCGGCGGAGGCGTCGGGGCGACGGCGCTGCAGGCGTTCGGACTGCTCCCCGTGGTGGGGCGACCCACCCCGGGGGTGGCGGCGTTCACCGCGCGGCCGGGTGAGCTGTTCGCCGCGATCGGCGTCTCGCTCGGCGTCGCCGCGGTCGCCACGACGCTCGCCGTCGTCATCGGGACCACCGCGGCGGTCGTGATCGTGTCGCGCACGCGCAGCAGCCGGGTCGTGGCCGCCCTGGGCACGCTCACCGTGACCATTCCGCACCTCATCGCCGCCGCCACCGTGGGTCTTCTGCTCTCGGATGCCGGGGTGCTCCCGCGTCTGCTGGGCATCGCCCCCGAGGAGTGGGCGCCGTGGGTCGGCGGCCCCCTGTGGGGTGCCGCGATCGTGGAGCTGGCGTGGAAGGAGTCCGCGTTCATCGCCCTCATCGTCACCGGCACGCTCGCGACCCGCATCCAGACCTACGACGAGACGGCCGCGCTGTTGGGCGCCGGTCGCATCCAGCGGTTCCGTCACGTGCTGCTACCGCTCACGACGCCCACGATCCTCATCGGCGCCGCGATCAGCTTCGTCTACGCGCTCGGGTCGTACGAAGTGCTGTGGCTGCTCGGCCGCACGTCTCCCGAGCCCCTCCCCGTGCTCGCCGTGCGGCTGTTCCAGGGCGTCTCGCTCGACTCCCGACCCGAGGCGGCCGCCGTGGCGCTGGTGACGTGCGTGCTCGCCCTCGGTGCCGTCGCGCTGACCTTCGGCGCGCTGCGGCGGACGGCGGCCTGGCGATGACCGCCCTCGACGGCCCCCTCACCCGCTCGCGCGGAGCCGGCAAAGCGCTGCGGCGGCTGCTCGCCGTCGCCCTCGCGGTGTGGTTCGCGCTGCCGTTGCTGCCCCTGCTGCTGTGGTCGTTCGCCGACCGCTGGAGCTTTCCTTCCGTGCTCCCCACGGCCTTCGGCCTGCGCTCGCTCGATCAGGCGGTCGCGTTCGGGGCCCTGCCCGCGTTGGGGCGTTCGCTGGTGCTGAGCGTGGTCGTCGCCGTGGCGGCGACGTTGATCGGCGCCCTCGCGGCCCGTGCGCTGACCTTCGGCGCCGTCCCCGGCGCCCGCCTGGTGTCGGTGCTGCTGCTCGCACCGATCGCCCTGCCGCCCTTCGCCGCGGTCCTCGGCGTCAACGTCGTGCTGCTGCGCGCGCACGTGCCCGCGGTCGTCGGCGTCGCCCTGGTGCTGACGGTCATGGCGCTGCCCTACACCGCGTTCGTCATGCGCACCGCGTACGGCGCCTACGACCGCTCGTACGAAGAAGAGGCGCGGCTGCTCGGCGCCGGGCGCCTGCAGGTGCTGCGGCGCGTCCAGCTGCCGATGATCGCCCCCGCCCTCGCGCGAGCGGCGTTCCTGGCGTTCCTCGTCGCGTGGAGCGACTACATCGTCACCCTCATCGTCGGCGGCGGAGAGGTCGTCACCCTGCCGCTCGTCGTCGCCTCGGCCGCCGCGGGACTGGGCAACGACGCCGCAGTCGCTCTCATGTCGCTCTCGGCGGTCGCCCCGCCCGTCCTGCTGCTCGTCGGCGTGCTGGCCTTCGGCCGCCGCCGCCCCCGTTCGTCGAAAGAGGTGAGCGCGTGAGCGCCGACCTGGTCCTCTCGGGACTGACCAAGACCTTCTCGGCTTCGCCGGCCGCCGCCCTCGACGACCTGACCCTCGCGGTCGCCGCCGGAACCTGCACCGCGGTGCTCGGGCCGAGCGGATCGGGCAAGTCGACGCTGCTGCGCGTGATCGCCGGACTCGAGACCCCGGATCGCGGAACCGTGTCGATCGCCGGCCGCGACGTCGCCTCCGTTCCCGCCGAACGCCGCGGCGTCGGCATGGTGTTCCAACGGTCGCTGCTCTTCCCCCACCTGAGCGTGCGCGACAACGTCGCCTTCTCGGATCGCGTGGCCGGGATGCCGCGCGCCCGCGCCCGCGAGCGCGCCGAGCGCTACCTCGACACCGTGCGACTGTCCGGGTACGGCTCGCGGCGCGTCGGCGAACTGTCGGGTGGGCAGGAGCAGCGCGTCGCGATCGCCCGCGCCCTGGCCGCCGAACCCGCCGTGCTGCTGCTGGACGAGCCGTTCAGCGCCCTCGACCCGGCCTTGCGCGCCGACATGCACGATCTGCTCGAGGCGGTGCGCGCCGACCTCGCCCCCACCATCCTGCTCGTGACGCACGACCGCGACGAGGCCGCCCGCGTGGCCGATCGCATCGCCCTCGTCGAGCACGGCCGGCTGCTGCACGAGGGCACCGTCGCCGACGCCTACCGACGACCGGGCAGCCTGCGCGCCGCCGAGCTCATGGGCGGGCGCAATGCCGTCCCGGGCGAGGTGGTGGGCGGCATCCATAGCAGTGTCCTGGGCGCGGTGGCCGCGACCGGCGTCGCCGACGGACCCGCCACCCTGGTCTTCCGGCAGGAGGACGTGCGGGTGGGGGAGGGGACGGATGCCGGCCCCCTCCGCATCGTCGGCAGGGTGCGGTCGCGCCGGTTGGTGGGCGCGCGCAGCGAGATCACCGTCGACGCGGGCGCGCTCGAGGTGCACGCC
>NZ_QAJB01000090.1:3178-34909 GCF_003061325.1 Microbacterium sp. HMWF026 | reverse complement strand
ATGCCATCCCCACCACACCCCCGGCCGCCTGTCGACCCCCGTCACGAACGCAAACGGCGTCGGTCGATCTCGCTATGCTGGCGAAGAACGCGCGCCCCGCGCCGACACCCCACCCCCCTCCCACTCCTACGGTGGCGAGCGCGGACGTCGGATCGTGAACCGGGCGCAGGATCGAGAAAGGCACCGTGTTGTCGGACTTCGAATGGGACGAGATCGATCGGCGCGCGGTGGACACCGCACGCATCCTGGCGGCTGACGCCGTCGAGAAGGTGGGCAACGGCCACCCCGGAACCGCCATGTCGCTGGCCCCCGCCGCGTACCTGCTGTACCAGCGGGTGCTCCGCCACGACCCGGCCGACACGCACTGGCCCGGCCGCGACCGGTTCATCCTCTCCGTCGGTCATTCCTCGCTCACGCAGTACGTGCAGCTGTACCTCGGCGGCTTCGGCCTCGAGAAGAAGGACCTCGAGGCCCTGCGCACGTGGGACTCGCTGACCCCCGGCCACCCCGAGTACGGACACACCGCGGGCGTCGAGATCACCACCGGCCCCCTCGGCCAGGGTCTCGCCTCCGCCGTGGGTTTCGCCTACGCCGCCCGCTACGAGCGCGGTCTGTTCGACGCCGAGACCCCCGCCGGCGAGAGCCCCTTCGACCACTATGTCTACGTCATCGCGGGCGACGGCGACCTGCAAGAGGGCGTGACCAGCGAAGCCTCCTCGCTCGCCGGCCACCAGGAGCTCGGCAACCTCATCGCGATCTACGACTCCAACCAGATCTCGATCGAGGACGACACCAACGTCGCCTTCACCGAGGACGTGCAGAAGCGCTACGAGTCGTACGGCTGGCACGTGCAGACGGTCGACTGGAAGAAGACCGGCGAGTACGTCGAGGACGTCGCCGCGCTCAACGCCGCGATCGAGGCCGCCCAGGGCGAGACGGCCAAGCCCTCGCTCATCATCCTCAAGACGATCATCGGCTGGCCCTCGCCCGGCAAGCAGAACTCCGGCAAGATCCACGGCTCGGCCCTGGGTGCCGACGAGCTCAAGGCCACCAAAGAGGTCCTCGGCTTCGATCCCGAGGAGCACTTCGCGGTCGCCGACGAGGTCATCGCCCACACGCGCAAGCTGGTCGAGCGCGGCGAGGCCGCCAAGGCCGACTGGCAGCAGAAGTTCGACGCGTGGGCCGCCGCCCACCCCGAGCGCAAGCAGCTGTGGGACCGTCTGCAGGCCCGCGAGCTCCCCGCGGACATCGCCGACGCCCTGCCCGCGTTCGAGGCCGGCAAGGACGTCTCGACCCGCGCCGCCTCGGGCACGGTCATCAACGCCCTGGCCGCCGAGCTCCCCGAGCTCTGGGGCGGTTCGGCCGACCTCGCCGAGTCCAACCTGACCACGATCAAGGATGCCAAGAGCTTCATCCCCGCCTCGTGGTCGACGCACGAGTGGTCCGGCGACCCCTACGGCCGCGTGCTGCACTTCGGCATCCGCGAGCACGCGATGGGTGCGATCCTCAACGGCATCGTGCTGCACGGACCGACCCGTCCGTTCGGCGGGACGTTCCTGATCTTCAGCGACTACATGCGCCCCCCGGTGCGCCTGGCCGCGCTCATGAACATCCCGACCATCTTCGTCTGGACGCACGACTCGGTCGCCCTCGGCGAGGACGGCCCGACGCACCAGCCCATCGAGCAGCTCGCGACGCTGCGCGCGATCCCCAACTTCGCGCTCGTGCGTCCCGCCGATGCGAACGAGACGTCCGTGGTGTGGCTCGAGCTGCTGCGCCGCACGGCCGGCCCCGCGGGTATCGCCCTGACGCGTCAGAACATCCCCGTCTTCGCCCGCGGCGAGGGCGCGGCATCCGGTGACGAGTTCGCCTCTGCCGAGGGCGCGACGAAGGGCGCCTACGTCCTGGCCGAGGCCAAGAACGGCGAGCCCGACGTGATCCTGATCGCCACCGGTTCCGAGGTGCAGCTCGCCGTCGAGGCGCGCGAGACGCTCGCGGCCGAGGGCGTGCACGCCCGTGTCGTGTCGGCCCCCTCGCTGGAGTGGTTCGCCGAGCAGGACGAGGCGTACCGCGAGTCCGTCCTGCCCTCGTCGGTGAAGGCGCGCGTTTCGGTCGAGGCCGGTTCGGCGCTCAGCTGGCACGGCATCGTCGGCGACGCCGGACGCTCGGTCGCGATCGAGCACTTCGGCGCCTCGGCCGACTACAAGACCCTTTTCCAGAAGTTCGGCATCACGGCAGAGGCCGTCGTCGAGGCCGCGCGCGACTCGCTCGCCGCGGCGAAGAAGTAATCGAAGGAGAACGACAAGCATGAGCACTCCTACCGCAGACCTCGCCGCTCAGGGCGTCAGCATCTGGCTCGACGACCTGTCGCGTCAGCGCATCCAGTCCGGCAACCTCGCCGAGCTGATCGAGTCGCGCAACATCTCGGGCGTCACCACCAACCCGACGATCTTCGCCGGCGCCCTGTCCAAGGGCGAGGCCTACGAGGGCCAGGTCCAGGAGCTCGCCGCGGCCGGTGCCGACGTCGACGAGGCGATCTTCTCGATCACCACCGACGACGTGCGTGACGCGTGCGACATCTTCCTGCCCGTCTTCGAGGCCACGAACGGCGTCGACGGGCGCGTGTCGATCGAGGTCTCGCCCGACCTCGCACACGACACCGAGGGCACCGTCGCGCAGGCGAAGGACCTCTCGGCCCGCGTGGACCGCAAGAACGTCCTCATCAAGATCCCGGCCACCAAGGCGGGCCTGCCCGCGATCACCGAGGTCATCGGTGCCGGCATCTCGGTCAACGTGACGCTGATCTTCAGCCTCGAGCGGTACGAAGAGGTCATCGACGCCTACCTCGCCGGCGTCGAGAAGGCGCACGCCGCCGGTCACGACATCTCGACCCTGCAGTCGGTCGCCTCGTTCTTCGTGTCGCGCGTCGACACCGAGATCGACAAGCGTCTCGCTGCGATCGGCACCGACGAGGCCGCCGCCCTCAAGGGCAAGGCGGGCATCGCCAACGCGCGTCTGGCGTACGAGCTCTACAAGAAGAAGTTCTCGGAGGACCGCGCGAAGAAGCTCCTGGATGCCGGTGCCACGGTGCAGCGTCCCCTCTGGGCCTCGACGGGTGTCAAGGACCCGGCGCTCCCCGACACGCTCTACGTGACCGAGCTCGTCGCGCCCGGCACCGTGAACACGATGCCCGAGAAGACGCTCGAGGCGACCTTCGACCACGGCGAGATCGCGGGTGACACCGTCACCGGCGCGTACGCCGAGGCGCACGAGGTCTTCGACCGTCTCGCCGCCGCGGGCGTGGACGTGGCGGACGCCACGCAGACGCTCGAGGACGAGGGCGTCGAGAAGTTCATCGCCTCGTGGCACGAGCTGCAGGACACCGTGAAGACCGCTCTGCAGGCCGGAAGCGCCCAGGCCGCGAAGTGAGCTTCGCCGTCAAGGCCACGGGCCACGCCGCATCGATCGTCGACGCGGAGCTGCCGGCGCTGACCGGCTCGCTCATCGCGTCGGGGATGACCGCGGGCGACGCGAGCCTGTGGGGCTCCGCCGCCGAGGACGAGGCGTCCCGTCGGCTCGGGTGGGTGCGGGCGGTCTCCGTCTCGCGCCCGCTCGTGCCCGAGATCACCGCCCTGCGCGACGAGCTCGTCGCGCAGGGCGTGACCCGCGTCGTCCTCGCGGGCATGGGCGGCTCCTCGCTCGCGCCCGAGGTCATCGCGCAGTCCGCGGGCGTCCCCCTCGTGATCCTCGATTCCACCTCCCCCGCGCAGGTGCTCGCCGCGATCGACGGCGACGCCGAGTCCGGTGGACTCGAGCAGACCGTGCTGGTCGTCTCGAGCAAGTCCGGGTCGACGATCGAGACCGATTCGGCCCGTCGGGCGTTCGAGGCCGCGTTCCGCGACCTCGGCATCGACCCCGTGTCGCGGATCGTCGTGGTCACCGACCCCAGCTCGCCCCTTGCGCTCGAGGCCGACGCCGCCGGGTACCGCGTGTTTCTCGCCGACCCCGAGGTGGGCGGCCGCTACTCGGCGCTCACCGCCTTCGGGCTCGTGCCCGCGGGACTCGCCGGTGTCGACATCGACGATCTGCTCGACGAAGCGGATGCCACTCTCCTCGAGGTCGCGATCGACGCCCCCGAGAACCCGGCGCTCGTGCTGGCGGCGGCCATCGCCGGAGGCGGCGCGCACCGACGCGACAAGCTGGGCCTGGTCGCGGACGGCACTCACCTGATCGGCCTGCCCGACTGGATCGAGCAGCTCGTCGCCGAGTCCACCGGCAAGCAGGGCACCGGCATCCTGCCCGTCGTCCTGCTGCCCGTCTCGCCCGAGCTCGAGTCGAAGCCCGCCGACCTGCGGGTCGTGCGCTTCGTCGACGATGCGAACGCCTTCCACCTGTTCGAGCGCCACACCGACGAGGTGCTGGTGAGCGGATCGCTGGGCGCGCAGTTCGTCGTGTGGGAGTACGCCACCGCGATCGCGGGACGCCTGCTCGGCATCAATCCCTTCGACCAGCCCGACGTGGAGTCCGCCAAGCAGGCCGCGCGCGGTCTGCTCGACGCGCAGCCCGCTCCGACGGCTCCCGCGCTCGTCCTCGACGGTGTCGAGGTGCGCGTGTCCGATCCCGCCCTGGCCGCGGGGGGCACCCTCGCGAGCGTGCTCGACGCCCTGTGGGCGCGCGTCCCCGCGGACGGGTACGTCGGCATCCAGGCGTACGTGGACCGTGGCGAGCTCGGCCAGCTCTCCGGTCTGCGCGAATTGGTGGCCGCCGACTCCGGTCGGCCCACCACCTTCGGATGGGGACCGCGGTTCCTTCACTCGACCGGGCAGTACCACAAGGGGGGACCCGCGACCGGCGTGTTCCTCCAGATCCTCGAACGCACCGACGTCGACCTCGAAATCCCGGGGCGACCGTTCACGTTCGGACAACTCATCCAGGCACAGGCCGCGGGAGACGCGAGCGTGCTGGCGGAGGGCCACGGCCGCCCCGTCGTCACGCTGACGCTGACCGACCCGCAGGTCGAGGTGCTCTCACTCTTCGAGGCGGCACAGTAAGCATGGTCGTAGAGATCACACCGGGTCACAACCCCCTGCGCGACCCCGAGGATCGCCGTCTGAGCCGGATCGCGGGGCCCAGCGCCCTCGTCATCTTCGGCGTCACCGGCGACCTCTCGCGCAAGAAGCTCATGCCGGCGGTCTACGACCTCGCCAACCGCGGTCTGCTGCCCCCCGGTTTCGCCCTGGTCGGCTTCGCCCGTCGCGACTGGGAGGACCAGGACTTCGCCGAGGTCGTCTACGAATCGGTGAAGAAGTACGCCCGCACCGAGTTCCGCGAAGAGACCTGGAAGGAACTGCTCGAGGGCATCCGCTTCGTGCAGGGCGAGTTCGACGACCCCGAGGCGTTCCGCCGTCTGCGCGACACCGTCGACAAGCTCGACACCGAGCGCGGCACAATGGGCAATCACGCCTACTACCTCTCGATCCCGCCCAAGGCGTTCCCGGTGGTCACGGCCCAGCTCAAGGAGTCGGGTCTGGTCGGCGACCAGGCCGACGGCGTCAACGGGTGGCGGCGCGTGGTCATCGAGAAGCCCTTCGGACACGACCTCGCCTCGGCTCGCGAGCTGAA
The DNA here is from genome assembly GCF_003061325.1 of Microbacterium sp. HMWF026. Lineage (NCBI taxonomy): Bacteria > Bacillati > Actinomycetota > Actinomycetes > Micrococcales > Microbacteriaceae > Microbacterium > Microbacterium sp. HMWF026. The sequence goes on along the minus strand of NZ_QAJB01000090.1, from coordinate 29,287 downwards.
CGAGTCGGTCGAGAGCGCGTTCCCGGCGGACTCGATCTTCCGCATCGACCACTACCTCGGCAAGGAGACGGTGCAGAACATCCTCGCGCTGCGCTTCGCCAACGAGCTGTACGAGCCGATCTGGAACCGCAACTACGTCGATCACGTGCAGATCACCATGGCCGAGGACATCGGCGTCGGCGGTCGCGCGGGGTACTACGACGGCATCGGCGCGGCGCGCGACGTCATCCAGAACCACCTGTTGCAGCTGCTCGCCCTCACCGCGATGGAAGAGCCCATCAGCTTCAACGCCGCCGACCTGCGCGCCGAGAAGGAGAAGGTGCTCGCCGCCGTGCGGGTACCCGAGAACCTCGCCGAGGCGACGGCGCGCGGACAGTACGCCGGCGGGTGGCAGGGCGGCGAGAAGGTGCTCGGCTTCCTCGAAGAGGACGGCATGAACCCCGAGTCGGTCACCGAGACGTTCGCGGCGATCAAGCTCGAGATCAACACGCGACGCTGGTCGGGCGTGCCGTTCTACGTGCGCAGCGGCAAGCGCCTCGGCCGCCGCGTGACCGAGGTCGCCGTGGTGTTCAAGCGCGCCCCGCAGCAGTTGTTCTCGCGCAGCCAGACGCAGGAACTGGGTCAGAACGCGCTCGTCATCCGCGTGCAGCCCGACGAGGGCGTGACCATCCGCTTCGGCTCCAAGGTGCCCGGCGACGGCACGCAGGTGCGCGACGTCACGATGGACTTCGGCTACGGGCACGCGTTCACCGAAGCCAGCCCCGAGGCCTACGAGCGTCTGATCCTCGACGTGCTGCTGGGCGATCCGCCGCTGTTTCCCCGGCACGAAGAGGTCGAGCTCAGCTGGAAGATCCTCGACCCGATCGAGGAGTACTGGGCCGCGCAGGGCGGTCCGCTCGAACAATATTCGCCCGGGTCGTGGGGGCCGGCATCCGCCGATGAGCTCCTCGCCCGCGACGGCCGCACCTGGAGGCGCCCGTGATCATCGATCTGCCCGACACCACCGTCAGCGCGATCTCGAAGAAGCTCGTCAGCGTCCGCGAAGAGGGCGGCGCCGTCGCCCTCGGCCGTGTGCTGACGCTCATCATCGTCACCCACCACGGTGCCGAAGAAGAGGTCATCGAAGCCGCCAACGACGCTTCGCGCGAGCACCCGATGCGCGTGATCGCCGTGCTCCTGGGCGACAGCGACGAGGAGCCCCGGCTCGACGCGCAGATCCGCGTGGGCGGCGACGCGGGGGCGAGCGAGGTCGTCGTCCTGCGCGCTCACGGCGCCGCGGGATCGAATGCCGAGAGCCTGGTCACCGGCCTGCTGCTGCCCGACGCGCCCGTCGTCGCTTGGTGGCCCGCCGAGGCCCCTGCCGACCCCTCGCGTTCCGAGATCGGCCGCATCGCGCAGCGTCGCATCACAGACGCGTCCTCGCAGCCGGATCCCGCCGCCTGGGTGGCGCAGCTGGGCGAGCACTACTCCCCCGGTGACACCGACTTCGCGTGGACCCGCGTGACCCGCTGGCGCGAGCAGCTCGCCGCGGTGCTGGATCAGCCCCCGTTCGAGCCCGTCACGGCGATCGAGGTGCGCGGCGCGTCCGACTCCCCCTCGACGGCTCTGCTGGCCGCCTGGCTGGGCATGAAGCTCGACGCCCCCGTCGACTACGCCTACCTGCCGGCCGACGAGTGGGCCAGCGGCATCAAATCGGTGCGACTGACCCGTCCGAGCGGCGACACCCTGCTGGAGCGTCCCGAGGCCGGGGTGGCCGTGCTCACGCAGCCGGGCCAGCCCACGCACGACCTCGCCTTCCCGCGCCGGACGCTGCGCGAGTGCCTCGCCGAGGAACTGCGCCGGCTCGACCCCGATCTGCTCTACGGGCGCGTCATCACCGAGGGCCACGACCTGCTGCTCGCGGCGAGCGAGAAGGGCGCCTCGTGACCGAGAACGGCGCCGTCAAGCAGGTCATCATCAAGCCGGATGCCGACACCCTCGCCTCGTATGTGGCGACGCGCTTCATGAACCGCATCGTCAAGCGCGTGGCCGAGGGCAAGCGCATGCACGTCTGCCTCACGGGCGGGACGATGGGCGGCGCCGTGCTGCGGACGGCGGCTCGCGACGAGCGGGTGTCCGACATCGACTGGTCGCTGGTGCACTTCTGGTTCGGCGATGAGCGCTTCGTGCCGCGTGACAGCGACGACCGCAACGAGAAGCAGGCGCGCGAGGCCTTCCTGGACCACCTCGACATCCCCGCCGAGAACATCCACTCGGTCGCCTCGAGCGAGGACGGGATCGACCTGGATGCCGCCGCCACCGCCTACGCGGACGAGCTCGCGCAGTTCGCCCCGTCGGACCGGGGCGATGCGGGCCCGTGGCCGTCGTTCGACATCTGCTTCCTGGGCGTCGGGCCCGACGCCCACATCGCCTCGCTCTTCCCGGACCGCCCCGAGATCTCGGTGACCGATCGCGCGGTCGTGGCCGTGCGCGAATCGCCGAAGCCGCCGAGCGAGCGCGTCTCGCTGACCCGCCCGGTGATCAACTCCTCCAAGCGCGTGTGGATGGTGATCGCCGGCGCCGACAAGGCGGCCGCCCTCGGCCTCGCCCTCGCGGGAGCGAGCTACCAGAGCGTCCCCGCGGCGGGCGCGAAGGGACGTCGGCGGACGGCGTTCTTCGTCGACGAGGTCGCCGCCGACCAGGTGCCGCCCCAGCTCATCGACCGCGAGTACTGAGCGCGACACAGCGAACGAAGGACCGGATGCCATCGGCATCCGGTCCTTCGCATTCTCACAGGGCGCGGACCTTGTCATCCCCCGGGACGCCGCCTAGATTCGTGGCGGGGGGCATCCTGGTCCGGGTCGACGCTCTTTCGTCGAACCGGCCGACGCAGTTGGGAGCGTTCGGATGCCATTTATCGGTCGCGAGCGGGAGATGCATCTCGTCGAGAGCACGATCGGCGCGCGGGCGGGGTCGATGTGCCTGCTCGTCGGCGAGGCCGGGATCGGCAAGACCGCGCTGGCCCGCGAGGTCGCCCGCGTCCACGACGCCGCCGTCGTCGTCGCGAGCCCGAGCGAGCGGATGTGGCCGTACTCCGGGATCTCGGCGGTGTCCGCGGCCCTCGGGGGTGGGCGCGGATCGGCTCTGGACAGCGTGCTGTCGCGCGGTCGCGACTGGCCGGAGCACCTGCTGGCCGAGGAACTCAGCCGCACTCTCCACCTGGTGCGCGATGACCCCACCGTCCTCGTCATCGACGATCTCGACGAGATGGACAGCGCCAGCATCACGGTGCTCTCGTTCGTCTTCGGTCGGCTGCGGGGAACCGGACTGAGCGTCGTGGCGACGGTGCGGTGCCTGGACGGGCGTCACGACTTCGCCGGCATGGCGCACACCCGCATCGACCGCCTCTCGTTCGAGGACTCCGTCGACCTGGCGCGCGCCCACCTCGGGCCCGGCACGGCGCAGGCCGTGCTGTTCATGGTCGCGAAGTACACCGGTGGCGACCCCCGGGTGATCTCGCGCGTGCGGCTCACCCCCGCCGAGGCCGCCGGCGACGCCGCGCTGCCCGTGCCGTTGCGCCTGGTCGACGACGAGAACGTTCGCCGGCGGCGCCCGACGAGACCGACGCGGGACGAGCGGACGAACGCGGTGCTGGATCTGCTCTCGGTGAGCCCCGTGTACGCCTACGAGCGGCTGCGTCGCACCGCGGCCGAGTCCGGGGTCGAGGTCGACGCCCTGATCGACGCCGGTCTCGTCGCGGTCCACGGGGAGCTGGCCCGCTTCGCCGATCCCGCCCTGCGGCTGCAGCACCACGCCGCCCTCGCCGCCGACGAACGACGGCGTCTGCACGCGCGCGCGGCCGCTGACCACCTGGACGGGTTCCCGGCGACGCACCGGTGGCACCTCAGCTTCGTCGACCCGGACGACGACCGCGCGGAGCTCTTGCGGGCGGCGGCCGACCTCGCCCGCGTCGGCGAGACGGCCGCCGCCGTGGAGTTCGCCGAACGCGCGCTCGGCGGCGCCGTCGACGAGCACGATCGGTCGCGCCACCTCGTCGAGCTGGGCGAGGCGCTCGTGCTCCACAATCGCTCCGCGCTCGGCCGGCACTACCTTCGACGGACCGGCCGGCTGGTCGACCCCGAGCTGCGCGCGCGCAGCGCCCTCGCCCAGGTGCGGGCCACCGCGATCCTGGACCACGTCGTCGACGACGACCTCGTCGCGGCGGTGGTGGACGGCATCCCGCCCCGCTTCGCCGAGAGCCTGCTGTGCGAGTGCGCGCGACTGCATCTCGAGCGCACCGAGATCGTCGAGGCCCTCGCGTGCATCCGCGCCATTCTCGAGCGCGACATCGTCGGGACCGAGACGCGGCGGCTGGCGCGGATCCTCGAGGAGCTCGGGCTCGGCGTCGTGCTGCCCGTGACGATCGACAGCGGGGTGGCCGCGGTTGTGCCGGCATCCGATCTGCCGATCGGACAGGCGCTGCTGACCCTCGGCATCCAGGTGCTTCGGGAGGAGTATCCCGCCGTACGCCACCAGGTGACCGCCCTGCTGGAGCGCCTGCCGCGGCTCGCACCGATGTGGCGGCAGCAGGTGCAGTGCGTCCTGGTCGTCAACGAGATCCGCGGCGGCGATCCCGCGGGGGCACGCGAGGCGATGGCCGCGTGGCGCCGCGAGTGGGGACCGGGGCGTACGCCCGACGCCGCAACCGTGCTGCTGATGGCGGCCGCAGCGGCCCTCGACCCCCTCGATGACACGGCGACCGACCTCGTGCGGCGCGGGCGCGATCTGGCCCGCCGCGAGGGAACCTCGGCCCTGCTGCCCTGGTTCGCGGCGATCGAGGGCGGGATCGCCCTCGCCGACGAACGGTACGACGACGCCGTCACCGCACTGCGCACCGCGCGGGAGCTGGCTCCGGGTGACGATCCGTCGCTGCTTCGCGCCGAGGGCGATCTGATCGAGGCGCTGTGGCTGAGCGGACGGCGCGACGAGGCGCGCGACGAGCTCGCCCGTCTCGAGGCCGCGGCGGCGCGCACGCCGCGGCGGTGGACGACGCTCGCCGTCGCCCGCTCTCGCGCCGTCTGCCGAGGCGAGCACGAGGGAGCCGCCGCGTTCCGCGAGGCCGAGGACGTCCTGCGCACCGACGATTCCCCCGCCGAACGCCGCAGGCTGGCCGCGGCGCGCGAACGGTGTCTGCCCGGCGTCGACAGCGCTCCGACGCCTCGGGCGCTGCCGACCGTGCGGGCGTCCCGGACGCTGTCGCCCCAGGAGCAGGAGGTCGTCGAGCTGGTGGGACGTGGGCTGCGCAATCGCGAGATCGCGGCGACCCTGTTCGTGTCGCTCCGCACGGTCGAGCTGCGACTGACGGGGATCTACCGCAAGCTCGGCGTCACCAGTCGCGCGCATCTCCTCGCGCTGCTGCACGGCTCCTCGGCAGCGTCCTGAGTGACGGGAGGGATGCCGGGCCCCCGGCATCCCTCCCCCTCATGCGGCGGACAGCGCGGCCCGCCGAGCGGGGCTGCGCCACCGACCGTCCGAGGGCCGTCCGAGCGCGGCGGCCAGCGCTCGCAGGCACAGCACGGCGTCCCAGACCCGCAGCAGCGGGAACAGCAGCATCCACGCCCGGGGACGCGTGTGCGACACGGCGCACACGAACGCCGTCATGAGGGCGTCCACGATCACGAACGACAGGGCCACGGGTCCCGCCGGGAGGGCCTGCGCCACCGAGGCGGCGACGAGGGCCGCATCGCCCGGCAGGACGAGCGCCCCGGCGACCGCGAGAGCCGAGACCAGCAGCAGGGGCAGCACCGCGGCGAGCGCGAGGCTGGAGACCACGGTCTCGGCGGCGAAGACGCCCACCGAGGCCCAGAACAATCCGGGCCGCAGACCGTGCCGGCGCACGGTCTGCCAGAAGCCGAGACTCCATCGGCGCATCTGCGCCGAGTAGTCGCGCAGAATCGCCGGGTCCTGGGTCTCGGCGATCGCGCACTCGGGGTGGAAGGCGATGCGGCCCAGACGCTTGGCGTGCACCTCGAACGTCATGTTGAAGTCCTCGATCGACAGTCCCGGGGCGTCGATGTCGACGCGGTCGAGGATGTCGGTGCGGTACAGGCTCGCGAAGCCCGGCACGATGGCGACGGCGTCGGCGCCGCGCGCCGCCTGGCCGAACTTGTGCAGGTACTGCGTGCACACGTACGTCCTCTCGCGGTAGGCGGTGAGGAAGCGTCCCATCGGCGTGTTCGGCGCGTCGGTGGCGGTGGTGGCGCGTCCGGCGACGGCGACGACGCCCCGGTCGGTGAACAACGGCAGGGCGGTGCGCAGGTAGTCGGGGCGCGGACGGGAGTCGGCGTCGAGCAGCATCAGCAGGGGGAAGCGATCCGGGATGCCGAAGTGCGCGAGCCCCGCGCGGATGGCGCCGGCCTTGCCGCGGTTGGGGGTGAGGTCCCACGCGGTGGCTCCCGCCTCGCGCGCGCGCCCGACGGTGTCGTCGGTCGACCCGTCCGAGACGACGAACACGTTCGCCGCGGGAACGAGCGCGCGCGCCGCGCGGACGGCGTCGGCGATGACCAGCTGCTCGTTATGGGCGGCGATGAGAACGGCCACCTCGTCGGCGCGGTAGAACATCGACGGCACCAGCAGGCAGTTGCCCCGACGGCGCTCGGCGACGAGACGGAAGATCGCGGCCGTCCCCCAGACGAGGGTCGAGACGCCGACGGTGGCGATCGCGACGAGAACGACCAGCAGGGCGCTCACGGTCGTCGTTCCGGGTGGCGCTCGAGCGACGCCGGCCGACGGGCGGCTGCGGCGGGGACGGGACGGATGCCGGAGCCCCGGGGCGCGGTGAGGTCACCGCCGCGGACGGCACGGGTCGGCTCGGTGGTCGGCGTCATGGCATCCCCTGTTCGGGTCGAGGGTCTGGGCACGACGCTACGTCGCCGATCCCGTCGGCGCACCGCGCACGGACCGCAGGTGCGGTTGCGGTTTCCCGCATCGCGGCGTGCGGTACGCGGCATCCCGCACGATCCCCCGCGCCGTCTTGACCGGTCCTGCCGCCCCGCCCCAGTGTGGGCGACGAACCGGCTCCGACACCCCGATCGGGCGGTTCGCGAACGCAGCACCCGACCGTTCGAGAGGGCGCTTCCCCCGCGCCCTCTCGAACCTCTGCCCTGGAGGATGAAGATGTCCACTCTCGATGTGCGGGCCGTCCCGCTGACGGCGACGCCGGTCTCGACGCCCGCCGAACCGCCCGCGCCGACGTTCGATTTCGACGTGGCGATCGTCGGGCTCGGCTACGTGGGGCTGCCGACCGCGCTCGCCTACCATGCCAGCGGTTCCCGCGTCCTGGCCCTGGACGCCTCGCCCCGGCGGCTGCGGACGATCGCCGCGCGCGGTGCCGACCTGATCGACTCCGACCGTGAGCGTCTCGACGCCGCCCTGCGCGTGCCCGCCGGCTTCCGCCTCACCAGCGACGCGGGGGAACTCTCGCGGGCTGCGGCGATCGTCGTGTGCGTGCCGACCCCCGTCGACCATCAGCAGGTGCCCGATCTCGCTCCCCTCCGGGCGGCGTGCGCCACCGTCGTCGCCGCCGCCCGGCCGGGTCAGCTCGTGATGCTGACGTCCACCACCTACGTCGGCTGCACCCATGACCTCGTCGAGCAGCCCCTGCGCGAGCGCGGCTTCGTCATCGGGCGCGACGTGTTCGTCACCTTCAGCGCCGAGCGCATCGACCCGGGCAACGTCGGGTTCGCGCAAGAAGTCGTCCCCCGCGTGGTCGGGGGCGCGACGCCGCAGTGCGAAGAGCAGGGCGCCCGTCTGCTCTCCCGCTACGCCGCGCGGGTCCACCGCGTGTCGAGCCTGGCCACCGCCGAGATGACGAAACTGCTCGAGAACACGTTCCGCGCGGTCAACATCGCGCTGGCCAACGAGTTCGCCGACATCTGCGGAGCCCTCGACGTGCCCGTCACCGAGGTGATCGAGGCGGCCAGCACCAAGCCGTACGGATTCATGGCGTTCTATCCCGGCCCGGGGGTCGGGGGACACTGCATCCCGTGCGATCCGCACTACCTGCTGTGGCAGCTCAAGGCCCTGCACGTGGACGCGGGGGTCATCACCGAGGCCATGACGCGGATCGCGGCCCGTCCGCGGCGCGTCGTCGAGCGCATCCGCGACGTCCTCGGGCGCGCGGGCAAGGGCACGCTGGGGGCGCGGATCCTCGTCGTCGGGGTGACCTACAAGCCCGACGTGGCCGACCTGCGCGAGTCCCCCGCCCTCGAGATCATCGACCACCTCATCGACGTGGGGGCGGAGGTGCAGTACGTCGACACCCACGCCCCGCACATCCACCTCGACTCCGGCCGCGAGCGCGACTCCCTCGCCGATCCCGCCGCGTTCCATCCCGACGTGGTGCTCGTGCACACCCGTCACCACGACGACGACCTGGAATGGCTCGGGGGCGACGCCCTCGTCGTCGACGGCACCTACCGCAGCACCGACATCGCCGGGCGGGTGCTCCTGTGAGCGGCATCCCTGTCTTCCCCGGCGGAGCCGGCCTGAAGACCCTCGTCACCGGCGGCGCCGGATTCGTGGGGAGCCATCTCGTCGAGCTGCTGCTCGCGCAGGGCGACGAGGTCGTCGTCCTCGACGACCTGTCCACCGGCTCGGCGCGCAATCTCGCCGGTGTCGCGGACCACCCCCGCCTCGAGATGGTCCACGGGTCGATCCTGAACCCCCAGACGGTCTCGCAGGCGATGCGCTCGTGCGATCGGGTGTTCCACCTCGCCGCCGCGGTCGGCGTCAAGCTCATCGTCGAGCAGCCGCTGCGGGGCCTGCGCATCAACATCCACGGCACCGAGAACGTTCTGACGGCCGCGATCGAGCAGCAGGCTTCGGTGCTGCTGGTGTCGACCAGCGAGGTGTACGGCAAGAACACCGCCGACCGCTTGCGCGAGGACTCCGACCGCGTCCTGGGCGACCCGCTGCTGTCGCGGTGGACCTACGCGGGCGCGAAGGGCATCGACGAGGCCTTCGCCAAGGCGTACTGCGATCAAGAGGGTCTGGACGTCGCGATCGTGCGCCTGTTCAACACCGTCGGCCCGCGTCAGACGGGGCGGTACGGGATGGTGCTGCCCAACCTCGTCGGCCAGGCTCTGCGGGGGCAGCCCCTCACGGTCTTCGGCGACGGTCTGCAGACGCGCTGCTTCTCGGCCGTCGAGGACGTCGTCCCCGCGATGGTGCGGATAGAGCGTGATCCGCGGGCGCGCGGTCAGGCGTACAACCTGGGCGGCGCGCGCGAGATCTCGATCCTCGACCTCGCTCACGAGATCATCGCAACCCTCGACAGCGCGAGCGCGATCGAGCTCGTGCCCTACGAGCAGGCCTACGCGCCCGGGTTCGAAGACATGCGCCGGCGCGTCCCCGACAACACCAAGGCCCACGACCTGGTGGGATACGAACCCACCACACCGCTGGGCACCACCATCATGCGCGTCGCGGCCGATCTGCTCTCGCGCGAGCGCCTCGGATCGGATGCCATGCCCCTGGCCGGCGCGGGTACCTTCCGCGGTGTCGTCTGATGTGCGGCATCACGGCCTTCCGCGGCTCGACCGCCGCCGCCACGCGCGCACGCGATGCCCTGGAGCGCCTGGAGTACCGCGGGTACGACTCGGCCGGCATCGCCGCGCGTCGCCCCGACGGCACGACCCTGCACGAGCGGACGGTCCGCGGCGTGGCCGCCCTGGCCGAGGCCGTCGGCACCGCGGAGACGGATGCCACCACCGCAGCGATCGGACACACCCGCTGGGCCACGCACGGGGCGGTGACCACGCAGAACGCCCACCCGATCGAGGACTGCGGCGGTCGGGTGCTGATCGTGCACAACGGCATCATCGACAACGCCGACGTGCTGCGGGCGCAATTGACGGTCGCGGGACACCGGTTCGCGACCGAGGTCGACAGCGAGGTCATCGTGCACCTCGTCGAACAGGCCCTGCGTCCGGGCACCGAGCTCGGCGACGCCCTCGTCGCCGCCCGGGAGCGGCTCGAGGGATCGTGGGCGGTGGTCGCCCTCGACGTCCGCTCCGGAGCGATCGCGGGCACCGCCCACGGGTCGCCGCTGATCTGCGCCGAGGCGAGCGACGGCGTCTACCTCGCGAGCGACGTGGGGGCGATCGCCCCCGAGGTCGCGGCGTTCCGCGTCCTCGAGGACGACGACGTCGTCGAGGTGGATGCCGAGGGGATCCGATGGCGTCGACACGACCACAGCACCCGCCCGCGGGGACTCTGGCCTGTTCCGCGCACCGCCCTGCTCGCCAGCACCGGGCGCCACGCCGATCACATGGGCAACGAGATCGACGAGCAGCCGGCGGTCGCGCGGCGCGTGATCGACGCCCTGTCCCCCGGGATCGCGGACGGACGGCTCTGGAGCGGTCTCGGCCTCCCCTCGCTCGACGACATCGACCGTGTCGCCGTGATCGGGTGCGGAACCTCGCTGAACGCCGGCCGAGCGATCGCGGGGGTCTTCGAGCGCCTGGCCGCCCTGCCCACCCGCGAGGTCGTGGCGAGCGAAGCCGCCCACCACAGGTGGGAACCGCGGACGCTGACGATCGCCATCAGCCAGTCGGGCGAGACCGCCGACGTGCTGCGCGCCCTCGACCGGCTCCCCGCGCGGCGCGGTCCCGTGCTCGCGCTCACCAACAGCACGTCGTCATCGCTCGCCCGGCGCGCAGACGCGGTGATCGACTGCCTCGCGGGTCCCGAGATCGGGGTCGCGGCGACGAAGACCTTCGTCGCGCAGGTGCTGACCGGCGTGTGCGTCGCCCTCTCGGGCGTCCGCGCGGCGGGGCGGGCGGACGCGGGTGCTTTCGAGACCGACCTGCGCGCGCTCGCCGCCGCACCCGAGGCGCTGCGGTCGGCGATCGACGCGTGGCGCGAGCCCGCCACCGCCCTCGCTGCCGAGTTCGCCGCGGCATCCGGCTTCCTCTTCCTCGGGCGCGGCTCCGGACTCGTCTACGCCGCCGAGGGCGCGCTCAAGCTCAAGGAGCTGTCCTACCGGTGGGCCGAGCAACAGCCCGCCGGAGAGCTCAAGCACGGTCCCCTGGCTCTGGTGGATGCCGGCACCCCGGTGTTCGTCGTCGACAACGGCGACCCGCGGCTCGACGTCGACATCGCCGAGGTCACCGCCCGCGGCGGCCGCATCGTCCGCGTCGGTGAACGCCTGCTCACCGTCGGCGGCACCTCCGTGCACCTGCCGCGGACCGGACCATCGTGGGGACCGCTCGAGAGCGTGGTACCGCTGCAGATGTTCGCCCGCGAGCTCGCGCTGCGCCTGCGGCGCAACGTCGACAAGCCCCGCAACCTCGCCAAGTCGGTGACCGTCTCATGAGGCAGGCGTCGGCATTCCGCTCTCCTGGTGAGCCCGCGCTCCCCGCCCCTGCGAAAGGAAGATCCATGTCCCGACGAATCCCCGCGGCCCCGCCGCGGTGGGGGCGCCTCCTGGCCGCGCTCACCGCCGTCACGGTGGTGGCCGGTGCGCTGGTGGCCACCGCGCCCGCGCCTGCCCAGGCCGCCACCCGCACGATCGTCAGTCTCACGTTCGACGACGCCAACGCCGATCAGCTGAGCGCCCTGCCGGCGTTGAAGACCAACGGGATGAAGGCCACGTTCTACGTGCCGTCGGGATTCATCGGCGCGGCCGGCCACATGACGCGCACCGATCTGACCACGGTGAAGAACGCCGGTCACGAGATCGGCGGTCACACCGTGACCCACCCCGACCTGGCCGCGGTCAGCGTCGACGAGGCGAAGCGGCAGATCTGCACCGACCGCAAGAACCTCACGTCGTGGGGCTTCTCGGTCCGCAGCTTTGCCTACCCCTTCGCGTCCAGCACCCCGGAGGTCGAGAAAGCCGCGGCCGCGTGCGGGTACAACAGCGCGCGCGGGCTGGGCGACATCCGCAGCCGCTTCGGCTGCCCCGACTGCGCCTACGCCGAGTCGACCCGACCGGCCGACCCGTACTATCTGAAGGCCCTCGACCAGGTCGACGCGACCTGGACCCTCGACGATCTGAAGGCGGGCGTGACCAACGCCGAGAAGAACGGCGGAGGGTGGGTGACGTTCACCTTCCACGACGTGTGCGACGACGCCTGCAGCGAGCTGGCCGTCACATCGGGGGTGTTCGCGCAGTTCACGGCGTGGTTGAAGACACGGGCGTCGGCCGGCACGGTCGTCAAGACCGTCGGCGAGGTGATCGGCGGAAGCGTCAAACCCGTCGTCGACGGCCCGACGGTTCCCGCCGTCACGGGTTCCACCAACGGGGTGGTGAACCCGAGCCTCGAGCAGGGCGCGCCCGACTGCTGGATGCGCGGCGGCTACGGCTCGAACTCCCCCGCCTTCTCGACCGGCTCCCCCGCCCACACCGGCTCCATCGCGAGCGCGATCACGATGTCGAACTACGTCGACGGCGATGCCAAGCTGCTGCCGCAGTTCGACCTCGGACAATGTGCGCCCACCGTCACCGCCGGCAAGACGTACACCCTCCGCGAATGGTACCAGTCCAGCGGCGTGACGCAGTTCGCGGTCTATCTGCGCTCCAGCACCGGCGCCTGGTCGTACTGGACGTCGAGCCCGTGGTTCGCCGCCGCGGCCGACTGGACGCAGGCCGACTGGACGACGCCCGCGATCCCAGCCGGGTACACGGGGATCAGCTTCGCGCTGACGATCTTCGGCAACGGCACCCTGCGCACCGACGACCTGCAGCTCTACGACAGCGCGGGAGCGCCGGCCCTGCCCGCCGCGAGCACGACCTCGCCCGCCCTCGCCCCGTCCGCGGTGACCGCACCCCAGGGTCCGGTCGAGAAGGTCAACCCCACCGAGAGCGTCGTCGCCGGATGACGACGCGGCGCACGACGGCGACGATCACCCTCGCGGTGGTCGTCGCCGTCGGCGTGAGCGCCTGCACGCCCGCCCCGCCCGACCGCCCCGACACCGGCTACCCCTGGCATACCGGCATCGTCGCGACCACCTTCTGGGTCGGTGAGGTGTTCGACGCCTCCGCATCCGACGGCAGCCAGCGGATCTCGACCTACGACTCCGACTGGATGGACTCGTACGGCGGCTGCGACGGCGTGCAGGTCGGCGCGGAGTGCCGCACCGAGGCGCGCTCCGCCGACGACGGGTGGTTCCCGACCGCCATGACGCCCCGGCAGAACCCGTTCTACCTCGACCTGCCCTTCGACGACGTCAACGACGACGAGGGGTTCGCCACCCGCGGCGAGGTCGTGCCGTGGGCCTCGCAGCCCGCCTACGCGCCCGTGGTCGCCGACCCCTCGGCGAGCCTGATGAAGAACCGGTGGGTGGCGCTGCACAAGGACGGGCGCGTCTGCTACGGACAGATCCAGGATGCCGGCCCCGGCGAATACCGCGATGCGGCCTACGTCTTCGGCTCCGACGACCGCCGCCCCGCCAACTCCCGCTACAACGGCGCGGGACTCGACGTCTCGCCCGCGCTGAACGGCTGCCTCGGATTCGCCGAGCTGAACGGTGACGGCGACCGCGTGGACTGGGCTTTCGTCGACGACGCGGACGTCCCCGCCGGCCCCTGGACGAGGATCGTCACCGACTCCCCCGTTCGGTGACACCGGCTCCCGGTCGCCTCCGCCCCTCGCGACCGGGAACGCGAAAGGGCCGGATGCCATGGCATCCGGCCCTTTCGTCCTCACCGCCCGCGGGGGCAGCGGAAGAGGGTCACTGTCCGCGACGCTCGCGCAGCTGCTGCAGGGCGTCGTCGAGGAGCGACGCGGCCTCGTCGTCGGTACGGCGCTCCTTCACGTAGGCGAGGTGCGTCTTGTAGGGCTCGGCCTTGGCGAGGGCCGGCGGGTTGGCCTTGTCGCGCCCGGCCGGAAGACCGGAGTGCGGGGAGTCGATCGTCTCGGGGATCTCGTCGTCGGGGATGCCGGCGGCGAAGTAGCGCACCGTCTCGTTGCCGAGAGCGTCCCAGTACGACACGGCCACGCGGTCCGCGTGGAAGCCGTGATCCTGCTCGCCCATGGGGCCCGCGCCGACGCGCGAGCCACGGATGGCATTGCCGCCAGTGGCCATGTCAGATCTCCGCGAATTTGGTCAGCAGACCGAGACCGACGATGGTGACGAACCACACCAGAGCCAGCACGATCGTGAATCGGTTGAGGTTGCGCTCGGCCAGACCCGAAGACCCGAGGGCGGAGCTCATGCCGCCGCCGAACATGTCGGACAGACCGCCGCCGCGACCCTTGTGAAGCAGGATGAGCAGGGTCAGCAGGAGGCTGGTGATGCCCAGCAGCACCTGCAGGACGAACTCGAGAATCTGCACTGTCGAAGCCTTTCACAGCGATCGGGTCGACCGCACAAGCGTCAAGTATACGGGGAGGCGTCTCGGACGCACGGATGCCCGCGGCGTCGTGCCGCGGGCATCCGTGGGGGCGTCAGACGCCGACGTGCTTCTGGAAGCGGATGATCGCCGCGAACTCGTCCACGACGAGGCTCGCACCGCCCACCAGCGCACCGTCGACGTCCGGCTCGCGCATGAAGCCGGCGATGTTGCCCGACTTCACCGAACCGCCGTAGAGCACGCGGGTACGCGCCGCGGCGTCGGCACCGAGCTTGTCGGCGACGACCGCGCGGAGCTTCGCGCAGACCTCCTGGGCCTGATCGGGCGTCGCCGCCTGTCCGGAGCCGATGGCCCAGACCGGCTCGTAGGCCACGACGATGTCGGCGTCGGCCGACACGCCCTCGAGGGCGACTTCGAGCTGACCCACCGGAACGGCGCTGGCACCGAACTTCTCGAGGTCCTCCGAGGTCTCGCCGACGCAGATGACGGGAACCAGGCCGTGGCGCAGGGCCGCCTGCGTCTTGGCCGCGATGACCTCGTCGGTCTCGTGGTGGAACTGCCGGCGCTCCGAGTGACCGATGATCACGTAGCGCGCGTCGAGCTTCGCCAGGAACTGGCCCGAGATCTCACCGGTGTAGGCGCCCGAGTCGTGCGCCGACAGGTCCTGACCGCCCAGGGCGAAGTCGATCTTGTCGGCGTCGAGGAGCGTCTGCACCGTACGCAGGTCGGTGTACGGCGGGAAGACCGCCACCTCGACACTGCCGTTCTCGTGCTTGGCCTCTTTCAACGTCCAGTGCAGCTTCTGGACGAACGCGACCGCCTGCAGGTGGTCGAGGTTCATCTTCCAGTTGCCGGCGATGAGAGGGGTTCTGGTCACACCCATCCGAGGACCTCCAGTCCGGGGAGCTTCTTGCCTTCGAGGAACTCCAGGCTCGCGCCTCCACCGGTGGAGATGTGGCCGAACGCGTCGTCCGCGAAACCGAGCTGACGCACGGCCGCGGCGGAGTCTCCACCGCCCACGACGCTGAGGCCGTCGACCTCGGTGAGCGCCTGGGCGACGGTCTTGGTGCCGGCGGCGAACGCGTCCATCTCGAACACGCCCATGGGCCCGTTCCAGAAGACGGTGCGCGAGCCGCGGATCGCGTCGGCGAAGATCTCGGCCGTCCGCGGTCCGATGTCCAGGCCGAGTCCCGAGGCGCCGAAGTCGGTGTCCTCGAGAGCGTCCGCGGCGGCGACGACGTGCTCGGCGTCGGCCGAGAACGAGGCCGCGACGACGGCATCGACCGGCAGGACGATCTCGACGCCGCGCTCCTTCGCCGTGGCGAGGTAGCCCTTCACGGTGTCGATCTGGTCCTTCTCGAGCAGGCTCGAGCCGACCTGGTGGCCCTCGGCGACGAGGAAGGTGAACATCATGCCGCCGCCGACGAGGAGCTTGTCCACGCGCGGCAGCAGGTGCTCGATGACGCCCAGCTTGTCGCTGACCTTGGAGCCGCCGAGCACGACCGTGTACGGGCGCTCGGGGTTCTCGGTCAGACGGTCGAGGACCTCGAGCTCCTTCTGGATGAGCAGACCGGCGGCCGACGGCACGAGCTGGGCGAGGTCGTAGACGCTCGCCTGCTTGCGGTGCACGACGCCGAAGCCGTCCGAGACGAGGGCGTCGCCGAGTTCGGCGAGCTCCCGCGCGAAGGCCTGGCGCTCGGACTCGTCCTTCGAGGTCTCGCCCGCGTTGAAACGCAGGTTCTCGATCACGGCGATCTCGCCGTTCTCGAGGGACGACACGGCATCCCGAGCCGACTCGCCCACCGTGTCGCGTGCGAACGCGACCGGCTGGCCGAGCAGCTCGGACAGGCGCTGCGCGACTGGCTCGAGGGAGTACTTCGGGTCGGGCGCCCCGTCGGGGCGGCCCAGGTGCGAGCACACGACCACACGCGCGCCGGCGTTGATCAGTGCGTTGAGGGTCGGCAGCGACGCGCGCACGCGGCCATCGTCCGTGATGACGCCGTCCTTGAGGGGGACGTTCAGATCACAACGGACGATGACGCGCGTGCCGGCGAGCGACCCCAGCGAATCGAGGGTGCGCAGAGCCATGAAGTGTCAGAGACGCTCGGCGACGTACTCGGTCAGGTCGACGAGACGGTTCGAGTAGCCCCACTCGTTGTCGTACCAGGACGACACCTTGACCAGGTTGCCGCTGACGTTGGTCAGCTCGGCGTCGAAGATCGACGAGTGCGGGTTGCCCTGGATGTCGCTCGAGACGATCGGGTCCTCGGTGTACTGCAGGATGCCGTTGAGGCGACCCTCGGCGGCGGCCTTCTTGTAGACCTCGTTGACCTGGTCGACGGTCAGGCCCTCGGTGGGGGTGACGATCGTGAGGTCGACGATCGAGCCGGTGGGAACCGGCACGCGGTACGACGAGCCGCTCAGCTTGCCGTTGAGCTCGGGCAGCACCAGGCCGATGGCCTTGGCGGCACCGGTCGAGGCGGGGACGATGTTGATCGCCGCGCCACGGGCACGACGCAGGTCGCCGTGGGGGCCGTCCTGCAGGTTCTGGTCGGCGGTGTAGGCGTGGGCGGTCATCATGAAGCCGCGCTCGATGCCGAAAGCGTCCTCGAAGACCTTCGCCAGCGGGGCGAGGCAGTTCGTGGTGCACGACGCGTTCGAGATGATGACGTCGGTCTCGGGGTTGTAGGTCTCTTCGTTCACGCCCATGACGATGGTGGCGTCATCGCCGGTGGCGGGAGCGGAGATGAGGACCTTCTTGGCGCCGCCCGCGACGTGCTTCTTGGCGTCTTCGGCCTTGGTGAAGCGGCCGGTCGACTCGATGACGATGTCGACACCCAGCTCGCCCCAGGGGAGGTTGGCGGGGTCGCGCTCTTCGAAGACCTTGATGGTCTTGTCGCCGACGGTGATGGAGTCTTCGGTGTACGAGACGTCCTCGGACAGCACGCCGCCCACGGAGTCGTACTTCAGCAGGTGCGCGAGGGTCTTGTTGTCGGTGAGGTCGTTCACCGCCACGATTTCGAGGTCGGCACCCTGCGCGAGAGCCGCGCGGAGGTAGTTGCGTCCGATACGGCCGAAGCCGTTGATTCCGATCTTGACGGTCACGGAATATCTCCTGAATCAGTTGTGCGCGAGAAGCGCGTGATTGCGGTATTCGCTGGCGGACAACGGCGTCCCGGCGGGGTGTCCCACCGGGACGCCGCACCGTTTACGACAGTACCAGCAGACCCGCGGTCTTCTCGCGGGCGGCCGCGAAGCGGTCCTGGGCGTCGGCCCAGTTGGCGATGTTCCAGAACGCCTTGACGTAGTCGGCGCGGACGTTCTTGTAGTCGAGGTAGTAGGCGTGCTCCCACACGTCGAGCAGCAGCAGCGGAACGGTGCCCGCGACGATCTGGCCCTGCTGGTCGAAGAACTGCTGGATGACGAGGTTCTCGCCGATCGAGTCCCAGAACAGACCGGCCCAGCCCGAGCCCTGCACGCCGAGGGCGGCGGCCGTGAACTGCGCGCGGAAAGCGTCGAACGAGCCGAACTGGTCGTTGATGGCGGACTCGAGGTCGCCGGTGGGCTTGTCGCCGCCGTTGGGCGAGAGGTTCGTCCAGAAGATCGAGTGGTTGGTGTGACCGCCGAGGTTGAACGCGAGGTCCTTCTGCAGACGGTTGATGTTGGCGAAATCGCCCTTCTCGCGGGCTTCGGCGAGCAGGTCGAGGGTCGTGTTCGCCCCGTTGACGTACGTCTGGTGGTGCTTGCTGTGGTGCAGCTCCATGATGGTCGCGCTGATGTGCGGCTCCAGCGCGGAGTAGTCGTAGGGCAGTTCGGGCAGCGTGTACTTCGCCATGTTCTCTACTTCCGAATCGGGCGCTGCCCGGACCTCTGCGCCGGAATGACATGCCGAGGCTCGAGCAGCGAGGGTGACGTCTTCATCCTATTGAGGACCAACGCGGCGCCCACGGGGTTGCTTCCCCGGATGACGGAAGGTAGCGGCCCGGGCGCGTCGCGGGCTGCCCGGTCCGGGGCGGTCGCACGCCCCCGGCACGGGACGCCGGGACGCGGCATCCGCGATCCGGGACGACTCAGTCGTCGGCGCCCACGGGGACGGCCGCCTCGGTGCCCGGGATGCCGTCGGCCTCGGCCTTCTTGTCGGCCATGGCGAGCAGGCGGCGGATGCGTCCGGCCACGGCGTCCTTGGTGAGGGGCGGGTCGGCGTGGTGGCCGAGCTCGTCGAGGCTCGCGTCGCGGTGCGAGAGGCGCAGCTCGCCGGCCTGCTGCAGGTGATCGGGCACCTCGTCGCCGAGAATCTCGAGCGCACGCTCGACGCGCGCGCAGGCGGCGACCGCGGCCTGCGCGGAGCGCCGCAGGTTGGCGTCGTCGAAGTTGACCAGGCGGTTCACGCCCGCGCGCACCTCGCGGCGCTGACGCATCTGGTCCCACTCGCCGGCGGTGCGACGCGCACCCATCTCGTACAGCGCGCCGCGGATCGCCTCGCCGTCGCGCACGACGACGCGGGGGACGCCGCGCACCTCGCGGGCCTTGGCGGGGATGCCGATGCGGTGACCGGCGCCCACGAGGGCCATCGCGGCCTCGGACGAGGGGCACGAGATCTCGAGAGCCGCCGAGCGACCCGGGTCGCTGAGCGTGCCGCTGGCCAGGAACGCACCGCGCCAGATCGCGCTGAGGTCGGGGCGCGAACCGGTCGTGAGCTTGTTGGGCAGGCCGCGCACGGGGCGACGGCGCTGGTCGAGCAGGCCGGTCTGTCGTGCCAGGGTCTCACCCGCCTCGATGACGCGGACCGCGAAGTGCCCGCCGGTGCGCCCTCCGGAGCCCTGCACGTGGTGCAGCTCGGGGCGCACGCCGTACAGCTCCATCAGGTCGCGCGCGACGCGGCGGGCGAGGATGTCGGAGTCCAGCTCGGCCTCGACGGCGACGCGATTGGCGATGGAGTGCAGACCGCCGGAGAAGCGCAGAAGGGCCGTGAGTTCGGCCACGCGCGCGGTGGGGCGCGGGTCCCGAACGGTGATGAGCTCGGCCTTCACGTCGGCGGTCAGGGGCACGATTCTCCTCGGGTGGGGGCGGCGGGGACGACGTTACAGCCTACTCGCGACCGAGGTCGCGGTGAGCCACGCGTACGGCCACACCCGGAACATCGGCCAGACGTGCAGCGAGCTCGCGCGTCATCACGACCGACCTGTGCTTACCCCCCGTGCACCCCACGGCCACCACGGAATGCCGCTTGTTCTCGCGCTGATAGCCCTCGAGGACGGGCCGGAGCGCGGCCGAATACGCGTCGAGGAACTCCGCCGCGCCCTGCTGTTCCAGCACGTATTCCCGGACTCGGGGGTCCTCGCCGGTCAACGCGCGCAGGTCCTCGCTCCAGAACGGGTTGGGCAGGAATCGCATGTCGGCGACGAGGTCCACGTCGGGCGGCAGTCCGTATTTGAAGCCGAAGCTCATCAGCGTCACCGTGTGCCGTGCCGCTCCCTCTTCGCCGAAGAGCGCGACCGTGCGCAGCGACAACTGATGGACGTTGAGCGTCGAGGTGTCGATGACGACGTCCGCCGCCTCGCGCATCGGTGCGAGGCGGTCGCGTTCCCGTCGGATCCCGTCGAGGATGGTCCCCTCGCCCTGCAGCGGGTGCGGGCGGCGCACCGCCTCGAAGCGGCGGACCAGCACCGCGTCCGAGGCGTCGAGGAACACCGTGCGCACCTGGCGGCCCGCCTGCAACGAGCGCATCGCCTCGGGCAGATCGGCGAAGAGCGTCCGTCCGCGCACGTCGACCACCACGGCGACCCGGGGCACCGCTCCCCCGGCGAGCTCGGTCAGCTCGAGCAGAGGCCGCAGCATCTGCGGGGGCAGGTTGTCGACGACGTACCAGTCGAGGTCTTCGAGGGCATTGGCGACCGTGGATCGCCCGGCCCCCGACATGCCCGTGACGATCAGCACCTCACCTGGCTCGTCTCGTGCCGGTTCCATGGCGTCAGCTCCTGTCGTCCACGCCAGCCTACCGAGCCAAGTGGGTGCGGATGGCCTCGGCGAGGGTCGGTCCGATGCCGGGGAGCACCGTGATCTCGTCCGCGGTCGCGTTCTTCAGGGCGGACACCGACCCGAAGTGCCGCAGCAGCGCCTTGATGCGCGCGTCCCCCAGGCCGGGCACCTCTGCCAGGACGCTGGTGATGTCGCGCTTCCGGCGCTTGCGCTGGTGCACGATGGCGAAGCGGTGGGCCTCGTCGCGCAGGCGCTGCAGCAGGTACAGGGCCTCCGAGGTGCGCGGCAGGATGACGGGGTACTCCTCGCCCGGCAGCCACACCTCTTCGAGGCGCTTGGCGATGCCGCACAACGCAATCTCTTCGTGCCCCGCATCCGCGAGCGCCCGCGCGGCCGCGGCGACCTGCGGCTGACCGCCGTCGACGACGAGCAGCTGCGGACGGTACGCGAAGCGCGGCCGCTTGCGCGCCGTGACGACGTCGCCGTCGGCGGTGGCCTCGTCGGAGTCGGGGTCGGCGACGATCGCGCCGTTCACCGTCTCGGGCTCGATCTCGTCCGGACGGTCGAGGTAGGCCAGGCGCCGGGTGAGCACCTGGTACATCGAGTCGGTGTCGTCGGTGGTCTCGGCCACGCCGAACGAGCGGTACTGATCCTTGCGCGGCAGCCCGTCCTCGAACACGACCATGGATGCCACGACGTTGGTGCCCGACAGGTGCGAGACGTCGTAGCACTCGATGCGCAGGGGCGCCTCGGTCATGCCGAGCGCCTCTTGCAGGTCGGTGAGCGCCTGCGATCGGGCGACGTAGTCGCTCGTGCGCCGCGTCTTGTGCAGCATCAGCGCCTGCTGCGCGTTCAGGGTCGCCGTCTTGAGCAGGTCGGCCTTGCGTCCGCGCTGGGCCACCTGCAGGGTCACCGGGCGGCCCCGCCGCTCGCGCAGCCAGTCCTCGAGCTGCTCGGCGTCGTCGGGCAGCTCGGGCACCAGCACCTGCCGGGGGATGTCGGTGGCATCCGCGTCTCCGTAGGTGCGCTGCAGCACCTGATCGACGAGCTCCGCTCCCGAGATGTCGATCTCTTTCTCGATCGTCGTCGCCCGCACGCCGCGCACGCGACCGCCGCGCACGACGAAGTGCTGCACGGTCGCGGCGAGTTCATCCTCGGCGATGCCGAAGAGGTCGGCATCCGTGTCCGAGGCCAGCACGAGCGCGCTCTTGCCGAGCACCGCATCGATCGCCTGCAGCCGGTCGCGGTAGTGCGCGGCGGACTCGTAGTCCATCGCCGCCGAGGCCTCTTTCATACGTGCGGTCAGTTCTCGCGTGAAGCGCTGGTCGCCGCCCGACATGAACGCGACGAAGTCGTTGACGACGGCGCGGTGCTCCTCGATCGAGACCTTCATCGAGCACGGTCCCCCGCACCGGCCGATCTGGCCGGGGAAGCACGGACGCCCCGAGGCCATCGCCTTCTTGTACGACGAGTCGCTGCACGTGCGGATCGGGAAGACCTTGATCATCAGGTCGATCGTGTCGTGCACGGCCCACACCTTGGGGTACGGACCGAAGTACTTCGCGCCGCGGATCTTGGGGTTGCGGGTCACGATGACGCGCGGCGCCTCGTCGGCCAGGGTGATCGCCATGAACGGGTACGACTTGTCGTCGCGGTAGCGCACGTTGAAGGGCGGATCGAACTCCTTGATCCACATGTACTCCAGCTGCAGGGAGTCGACGTCGCTGGGGACGACGGTCCACTCCACGCTGGAGGCCGTCGTCACCATGCGACGCGTGCGCTCGTGCAGCGAGTGCAGCGGGGCGAAGTAGTTCGACAGGCGCGCGCGCAGGTTCTTCGCCTTGCCGACGTACAGCACCCGTCCCTCGGCGTCCCGGAACCGGTAGACCCCCGGGTTGGTGGGGATCTCGCCGGCCTTGGGGCGGTAGGGCAGCTGCGACATCCGTTCTCGGGATGCCACGGCTCAGCCCGCCGCGCCCACGAGCTCCCGCTCGGCGCTGCCGGCGTCCGAGGCGGTGTTGCGCTGCGCACCGGTGCGACCGGTCTCGAGGAGCTCGGCGAGGAAGGCGCCCGTGTGGCTCTCGGCCACCTTGGCGACCTGTTCCGGGGTGCCGGTGGCCACGATCGTGCCGCCGCCCGCGCCGCCCTCGGGGCCCAGGTCGATCACCCAGTCCGAGCTCTTGATGACGTCGAGGTTGTGCTCGATGACGATGACCGTGTTGCCCTTGTCGACCAGACCGTTGAGCACCTTGAGCAGCAGCGACACGTCTTCGAAGTGCAGACCCGTAGTCGGCTCGTCGAGGACGTAGATCGAGCGGCCGTTGCTGCGGCGCTGGAGTTCGGTCGCGAGCTTCACGCGCTGCGCTTCTCCGCCCGACAGCGTCGTGGCGGACTGCCCCAGGCGCACGTAGCCCAGACCCACGTCGACGAGCGTGCGCAGGTAGCGGTGGATCGCCTGGATGGGTTCGAAGAAGTCCGCGGCCTCCGAGATCGGCATCTCGAGCACCTCGGCGATGTTCTTGCCCTTGTAATGCACCGACAACGTGTCGCGGTTGTAGCGCTTGCCGTGGCAGACCTCGCAGTCCACGTACACGTCGGGGAGGAAGTTCATCTCGATCTTCAGCGTGCCGTCGCCCGAGCACGCCTCGCAGCGGCCGCCCTTGACGTTGAAGCTGAAGCGGCCGGCCTGGTAGCCGCGCACCTTCGCCTCGGGCGTCTCGGCGAAGAGGCTGCGGATGCGGTCGAACACACCCGTGTAGGTCGCCGGGTTGGAGCGCGGCGTCCGTCCGATCGGCGCTTGGTCGACGTGCACGACCTTGTCGAGGTTGTCGAGGCCGGTGACCCGCGTGTGCTTCCCCGGCACGCGGCGCGCGCCGTTGAGCTTCGAGGCGAGGACTTCGTACAGGATGCCGTTCACCAGGGTCGACTTGCCCGAGCCGCTGACGCCGGTCACCGAGGTGAGCACGCCGAGCGGGAAGTCGACGGTGACGTTCTGCAGGTTGTTCTCGCGCGCGCCGACGACCGTGACCTGTCGCTTCTTGTCGATTTTGCGGCGCTTCTTGGGGGCCTCGATCGCGCGCCGTCCCGAGAGGTAGGCGCCCGTGAGCGAGGCCTCGTCGTCGAGCAGCTGGGCCAGGGGCCCCGAGTGCACGACGTTTCCGCCGTCGACGCCCGCGCGGGGTCCGATGTCGACGACCCAGTCGGCCGCGTGGATGGTCTCTTCGTCGTGCTCGACCACTATCAGGGTGTTGCCGAGGTCGCGCAGCGTCTCGAGGGTCTGAATGAGGCGACGGTTGTCGCGCTGGTGCAGACCGATCGAGGGCTCGTCGAGCACGTACAGCACGCCCGTGAGCCCGGAACCGATCTGGGTGGCCAGGCGGATGCGCTGCGCCTCGCCACCCGAGAGCGTGCCCGCGGCGCGCCCGAGGCTGAGGTAATTGAGACCCACCTGCAGCAGGAAGTCCAGGCGCGCGCGGATCTCGCGCAGGACGGCGGCGGCGATCGTGGCCTCGCGGTCGGTGAGGGTGAGCTGCGAGAAGAACTCGCGGGCGTCGGCGAGACTCATGCGCGAGGCCGCCGCGATCGAGGTGTCGTCGACGAGGACAGAGAGCACCTCGGGCTTCAGACGGTCGCCGTCGCACACGGCGCAGGGGACCTCGCGCAGGTACTCCGACCAGCGCTGGCGCTGAGCGTCGGACTCGGCCTGCAGGTACTGGCGCTCGATGTAGGGCACGACGCCCTCGAAGCCCGACGAGTACCGCATCTCGCGGCCGTAGCGGTTCTTCCACTTGACGGTGACCTTGTAGTTCTCACCGCGCAGCACCGCCTGCTGAACGTCTTTCGACAGCTTCTTCCAGGGGGTGTCGAGCGAGAAGTCGAGGTCGCGGGCCAGGCCCTCGAGCAGGCGCTCGTAGTACTGGAAGAGTCCCTTGCCCTGGGTCGTCCACGGCAGGATCGCACCGTCGCGGATCGACAGCTCCTCGTCGCCCAGCATGAGGTCGACATCGACCGACATGCGGGTGCCGAGCCCCGAGCAGACGGGGCACGCGCCGAAGGGAGCGTTGAACGAGAACGTGCGTGGCTCGATCTCGGTGAGCTGCAGCGGGTGACCGTTGGGGCACGCGAGCTTCTCGGAGAACGACTGCCAGGCGTCGTCGCCCTCTTCGTCGACGTAGTTGACCTGCATGATGCCGCCGGCCAGCCCCATCGCCGTCTCGACCGAGTCCGTCACGCGGCTGAGGATGTCTCCGGATGCCACGAGCCGGTCGACCACCACGGCGATGTCGTGCTTGTAGCTCTTCTTGAGGGTCGGCGGCTCGGACAGCTGGACCAGTTCTCCGTCGACGACGGCGCGGGCGTAGCCCTTGGCGCTGAGCTCCTTGAAGAGGTCGACGAACTCGCCCTTCTTCTGCGTCACGACGGGGGCGACGATCTGGTAGCGCGTGCGCTCGGGCAGCTCCATGAGCTGGTCGGCGATCTGCTGGATCGTCTGACGCTGGATGCGGGCTCCGCAGTCGGGGCAGTGCGGCACGCCGATGCGCGCCCAGAGCAGACGCATGTAGTCGTGGATCTCGGTGATCGTGCCGACCGTGGAGCGCGGGTTGCGGTTGGTCGACTTCTGGTCGATCGACACGGCCGGGCTGAGGCCCTCGATGAAGTCGACGTCGGGGCGGTCGACCTGGCCGAGGAACTGACGCGCGTAGGCGCTGAGCGACTCGACGTATCGGCGCTGTCCCTCGGCGAAGATCGTGTCGAAGGCGAGGCTGGACTTGCCCGAACCGGACAGACCGGTGAACACCACCAGGGAATCGCGGGGGATGTCGAGGTCGACGTCCTTGAGGTTGTGGACTCGGGCGCCCCGGACGCTCAGCTTGCCGCTGTTGGCGGAATTCGCGGTCGACGAGGGCTGGGCGATGGGAACGATGGGCACGCGTTAAGTCTAGGTCGACCCTCCGACATCGGCCCCGGGTTCGCCGGGAGCGCACGAGTGTGCGAGGGTGCGCGGCGCCCGACGGGGTCCAACCGCCGCTGCGGAGCGAGCGGAGCGATCGGGGGCCGGAGCCGCGCTCAGTCCCGCGGGGTTCCGGCGAACGGCGCCAAACCGTCCCGCAGCGCGACCAGGTCCGCCTCGTCGATGCCGACGCGCTCCATGACCGCGCCCGGCACCCGCAGTGCCTCTTCGCGCAGGGCGCGACCCTCGTCGGTCAGGTCGATGTCGAGGACGCGCTCGTCATCGGCGCGGCGCGCGCGCACGACCCGCCCCTGCGCCTCCAGTCGCTTGACGAGCGGCGACAGCGTGGCGGGCTCCATGGCGAGTTCGGCCGCCAGCGCCCCGAGCGAGCGCGGAGCGCTTTCCCACAGCGCCAGCATCACCAGGTACTGCGGGTGGGTCAATCCGAGCGGTTCGAGCACCGGCCGGTAGATCGACACCACATTGCGTGCGGCCGTGACCAGGGCGAAGCACACCTGGTTCTCGAGCTTCAACGGGTCGTCCACGGCATCCCTCCGCAATTAGTTAGTACACTAATGATCATGACACGAAAGGATGCTGACCGCCCGCCTCTGCGCGAGCGCGTCCGCGAGGCCGGTGGGTGGTACCAGTACCTGAACACCCGTCTCATCCGCGTCGCCGGCCCCGCGTCGGTGGGCCCTTACGAGACGACGCCCGAGCCGGTGCGCACCGAGCGACCGTGCCCCCTGTGCGGCCACCCGATGTCGGCTCACGGCGTCGACCGTTCGGGCCCGAAACCGCTTCTGCACTGCCCCTGACGCCGGCACCTGACGAAGGAACC
>NZ_QAJB01000090.1:0-3168 GCF_003061325.1 Microbacterium sp. HMWF026 | reverse complement strand
ATGCCGGCTCAGGCGTGCCCGGCGCGCTCCATCGCGCGCAGCTCCTTCTTGAGGTCCTGGACCTCGTCGCGAAGTCGCCCCGCGAGCTCGAACTTCAACTCGCCGGCCGCGGCCAGCATCTGCTGCGTCAGGTCGGCGATCGTCGACTCGAGCTGATCGGCACCCTCGGCCGCGATGCCCGTGCGGCGCAGCTGCGGCGTCGGCGACTTGCCCTTGCCCGCCTTGTCGTTTCGGGCCAGGAGCTTCTTGGTGTCGGTCGCCTCTCGCGCCAGGACCTCGGTGATGTCGGCGATCTTCTTGCGCAGCGGTTGCGGATCGATCCCGTGCTCGGTGTTGTAGGCGATCTGCTTCTCGCGGCGGCGCTCGGTCTCGTCGATCGCGTTGCGCATCGAGTCGGTGATCTTGTCGGCGTACATGTGCACCTCGCCCGAGACGTTACGGGCGGCACGACCGATCGTCTGGATGAGAGAGGTGCCGCTGCGCAGGAACCCCTCTTTGTCGGCGTCGAGGATCGCGACCAGCGAGACCTCGGGCAGGTCGAGGCCTTCGCGCAGCAGGTTGATGCCGACGAGCACGTCGTAGACGCCCGCGCGCAGCTCGGTGAGCAGTTCGACGCGTCGCAGGGTGTCGACATCGGAGTGCAGGTATCGGACGCGGACCCCGTGCTCGCCCAGGAAGTCGGTGAGCTCCTCGGCCATCTTCTTCGTCAGGGTGGTCACGAGCACGCGCTCGTCGCGGTCGACGCGGACGCGGATCTCTTCGAGCAGGTCGTCGATCTGCCCCTTCGAGGGCTTGACGATGATCTCGGGATCGACCAGCCCGGTCGGGCGGATGATCTGCTCGACCACCCCGTCGGCGATGCCCATCTCGTACCGGCCCGGCGTGGCCGACAGGTAGACCGTCTGCCCGACGCGCTCCTTGAACTCATCCCACCGCAGAGGGCGGTTGTCCATCGCGCTCGGCAGTCGGAAACCGTGCTCCACGAGGGTGCGCTTGCGCGAGGCGTCGCCCTCGTACATCGCTCCGATCTGCGGCACGGTGACGTGCGACTCGTCGATCACGAGCAGGAAGTCGTCGGGGAAGAAGTCGAGCAGGGTGTGCGGGGGCTCCCCGGCGACGCGGCCGTCCATGTGGCGGGAGTAGTTCTCGATCCCCGAGCAGAACCCGAGCTGCTGCAGCATCTCGAGGTCGAAGGTGGTGCGCATGCGCAGGCGCTGCGCCTCGAGCAGCTTGCCCTGCGACTCGAACTCCTTCAGACGCTCCTCGAGTTCGTGCTCGATCGTCCCGATCGCGCGGTGGACGGTGTCGGTGCCGGCCACGTAGTGCGAAGCGGGGAAGATCGGAACGGAGTCCATCTTCTGGATCACGTCGCCCGTGAGCGGGTGCAGCGTGTACAGCGCCTCGATCTCGTCACCGAACATCTCGATGCGGATCGCGTACTCCTCGTACACGGGGATGATCTCGATCGTGTCGCCCCGCACGCGGAAGTTGCCGCGCGAGAAGTCGACGTCGTTGCGGTTGTACTGCATCGAGATGAACTTGCGGATGAGGGCGTCGCGGTCGTACCGCTCCCCCACCTGCAGGGCGACCATGGCGCGCAGGTACTCTTCGGGCGCACCGAGGCCGTAGATGCAGGACACCGTGGACACGACGACGACGTCGCGCCGCGACAGCAGGGAGTTCGTGGTCGAGTGCCGCAGACGCTCCACCTCGGCGTTGATCGAGCTGTCCTTCTCGATGAAGGTGTCGGTCTGCGGGACGTACGCCTCGGGCTGGTAGTAGTCGTAGTACGAGACGAAGTACTCGACCGCGTTGTTGGGCATGAGTTCGCGGAACTCGTTCGCCAGCTGCGCCGCGAGGGTCTTGTTGTGGGCCAGCACCAGGGTCGGCCGCTGCACCTGCTCCACGAGCCAGGCGGTGGTGGCCGATTTGCCGGTACCCGTCGCACCCAGAAGGACGACGTCGGTCTCGCCCGCGTTGATGCGTCCCGCGAGCTCGGCGATCGCCTGGGGCTGGTCGCCGGACGGGGAGTATTCGCTGATGACCTCGAAGGGGCGGACGGAACGGGTGGCCTGCATGCTTCCAGCGTAGGCGGGGCCTCCGACATCGGGGTCGGGTTGCGTTCGCCGTGCGCGAGCGGACGGCGTCAGCGAGTGCCCGAGACCCGCTGCCAGAGCTCGTCGAGCTGACGCCGCGTCTCGTCGAGGGTCGTCGAGGTGTCGATCACCACGTCGGCGAGCGCCAGGCGCTCGGCATCCGAGGCCTGCGATCCGATGCGCGCCCGGGCGTCGTCCTCGCTCAGCCCGCGCGTCTCGACGAGCCGCCGCACCCGTACGTCCTCCGGAGCGTGGGCCACCACGACCAGATCCCACGCATCGCCCCCGCGAGCCTCCGCGAGCAGGGGGACGTCGTACACGACGACGGCACCGGGGTCGCTCGCGAACGCCTCGGCGAACCGCCGCTCTGATTCTGCGCGGACGGCCGGGTGCACGAGCGCGTTCAGCGCCGCCAGACGATCGGGGTTCCCGAACACCAGAGCGCCGAGCGCGGCGCGATCCAGGGCCCCATCGGCCTGCAGCACCTCGCCGAACTCACGGGCGATGGCGGCGAGCACGGCCGAGCCCGGCGCCTGGACCTCGCGGACGATCGCGTCGGCGTCCACGACGACGGCTCCGCGTTCGGCGAGCAGCTTCGCGATGGTGGATTTGCCCGAGGCGATCCCGCCCGTCAGCGCAACAAGAGGCACCCGAGCAGGATGCCACATACCCCCGGCCCTCGTGCGAGGCGGGCGTCCGCGCGCCCGGTCGTCTACCATTCGACCAGGCGGAACATCCCGAGCCGCCCGAAGAAAGCACCGTCATGCCCGTTTCCCGCACCGCGGTGGTGATCGAGGACGACCTCGACATCCGCACGCTCGTGTCCGTCGTCCTCGAGGGCGCCGGCTTCGAGGTGCACGCCGCGCCCACCGGGCTCGACGGGATTGAGCTGGTGCGACGCCACGATCCGGTCGTGACCACGCTCGACGTGAGCATGCCGGGTATCGACGGCTTCGAGACCGCGCGGCGCATCCGCGTCTTCAGCTCCACCCGCATCCTCATGGTGAGCGCACGGGCCGACGAGGCCGAGCAACGCGCCGGACGAGAGGCCGGCGCCGACGACTACCTCACC
>NZ_QAJB01000089.1:0-4458 GCF_003061325.1 Microbacterium sp. HMWF026 | reverse complement strand
GCGACGTGCCGCCGCCCTCACCCACGCCCACGCCTCCGCCGCCTTCGTCGACGCCCACGCCTCCCCCGCCACCGCCTCCGGCACCCGCGGCGCTGGCCGCCACCGGGCAGGACGGCACGGCGGTCGCGGGGGTCGGAGGGATCGCCGGTGTCATGCTCGCAGCCGGGCTCATCGCGCTCGTCGTCGCCCGCAGGCGCTCGACACCGCGCCTCTGAGCGGGGCGGCGAACGCTGCACATGCCTGGAGCAGCGGCCGCCGGGCGGTCACGTGGCTCCTCGGGGCGGCGTGCGCCCGGCGGTCCCTTCGCTCCCCGGAGCGGCGTCCGCCCGGCGACCACGCCACCCCGGGGCGGAACTCACCCCGCGATCACTTCGCCTCCCGGGACCATCCGAGCTCGCTCACCGCTCGGATCGGCCTGCAACGCGCCCGGATGCGCACGACGGTTCGGAGCATCCCTCCGGACAGGGTAGACTTTTCAAGTTGCAACGGGGTGTGGCGCAGCTTGGTAGCGCGCGTCGTTCGGGACGACGAGGCCGCAGGTTCAAATCCTGTCACCCCGACCAGAGCATCAGCAGAAGGGCCCTTCATTTCGATGAGGGGCCCTTCTGCGCTCGACCACGGCATCCCTGGACAGCCGTCATCGGGCCTGTCCATGCGCCCGCGTACAATCGACCTCGTCCCTGCCGCATCGCCGGATGCCGTGCGGGGCCGCCGCCCGCACACCGTGCACCCGCGACGACCCACCACACCTCACAGGAGCATCGTGTCCGACGCCTCGCCCCGCCTCGTCGCCTTCGACCTCGACGACACCCTCGCCCCCTCGAAGTCGCCGATCGATCCCCGCATCGGCGACCTGCTGCTCGCTCTCGCCGAACGCGTCGAGGTGGCCATCATCTCGGGCGGACAGCTGCAGCAGTTCCGCAGCCAGGTCGTCGAGCGGCTCCCCGAGGCGACGCCCGAATTGCTGTCGCACTTCCACCTCATGCCCACCTGCGGCACGCAGTACTACCTGCTGTCGACCGACGGTGTCGAGACCGTCTACGCCCACTCGCTCACCGACGACGAGAAGACCCGCGCCCTCACCGCCGTGCGCGAAGAGGCCGAGCGCCTGGGCCTGTGGGAAGCCGAGCCCTGGGGCGAGATCCTCGAGGACCGCGGCTCGCAGATCACCTTCTCGGCCCTGGGCCAGTCCGCCCCCCTCGAGGCGAAGATGGCGTGGGACCCCACCGGCGAGAAGAAGAACAGCCTGCGCGAAGCCGTGGCCGGCCGCATCCCCGATCTCGAGGTGCGCTCGGGCGGATCGACCTCGGTCGACATCACCCACCGCGGGATCGACAAGGCCTACGGCATGAACAAGCTGGCCGAGGCCACCGGCATCCCCCTCGATGACATGCTCTTCGTCGGCGACCGCCTGGACCCCGATGGCAACGACTACCCCGTGCTCGCCATGGGCGTCGAGTGCCAGGCCGTTCACGGATGGCAGGACACCGCCGCGTTCCTCGAGAAGCTCATCCCGACGCTGCCCGAGCGCGCGCAGGCGTAAGCGGTCCGGCCGCGGGCCGATCGAGGGGACTCGTCAGAGGATCTTGCCGATCGGCTCGCGCTTCTCGGCCTGGAAGCGGTCCTCGGTGCGCCCGTAGGCCCAGTACCCCGACAGCGACACCTGCTCGCGGGCCAGACCCCAGCGGGCGAAGACCAGATCGCGCATCGCCTTCATCGCTTCGCGCTCGCCGTGCGCGAAGATCTGGCCGCGTCCATCGAGCGGATGCCACTGCGCCACCGCATCGACGAGCACCGACGTCGATCCGGCCTCGGCCTCGCCGCGGTGCACCCACGTGACAGCGACCCCCGCGGGCGCCGCCAGCGCGATGTGCTCGCCCGGGCCCTGGACCTCGACGAAAGCCGCGCCCACGGCATCCCGGGGCAGTGCCTCGAGCGACGCCGCGATCGCCGGGATCGCCGACTCGTCACCGACGAACAGGTGCCAGTCGGCGGCGGGGTCGGGGGCGTAACCCCCTCCGGGACCCGAGACCACCAGCCGGTCGCCCGGCTGCGCGCGGGCCGCCCAGGGCCCGGCCAGACCCTCGTCGCCGTGCACCACGAAGTCGATGGTGATCTCGTCGCCGTCGACTGCGCGCACGGTGTAGGTGCGGGTCACGGGCAGGTCGTCGGGCGCGAGGGTCTCGCGCAGCGCCGCCAGGTCGTAGGGCGGCTCGAGCCCGAGCTCGGGTTTGGCGAACGA
The DNA here is from genome assembly GCF_003061325.1 of Microbacterium sp. HMWF026. Taxonomy (NCBI): domain Bacteria; kingdom Bacillati; phylum Actinomycetota; class Actinomycetes; order Micrococcales; family Microbacteriaceae; genus Microbacterium; species Microbacterium sp. HMWF026. The sequence continues at coordinate 2,216 of NZ_QAJB01000089.1, read as the reverse complement.
GATCTTGACGTAGGCGTCGGTGTGCGGGCTCTCGCGGAAGGCCTCGAGCCGCTCCCCCGCGGCGCGAACGCGCACGAGGTGCGGACTGAGCCGCTCGGTCGCGACGACGCGCAGGACGTGCTGGGGGCGCGGGGGCCGCGCGGGACGATCCGTCATGAGGGGTCTCCTGTCGTCGCCGCGCGGACCGCCGCCCGCGCCGCCGCACCGATCGCGGCGTCGTCGGCGTCGGACGGGCTCAGCGCCTGTGCGACATCGGTGTAGTAGTCGGTGATGTGCGCGCGGACACGCTCGCGCGCCGTCTCGGCCTCGCCCCGAGCGACGGCATCAAGGATGCGGCGATGCTCCCCCCGAAGACGATCGGCCATCTCGGGCCACGCTGACAGACGCGCCGCCCCCGCCTGCGTGTACGCCTCGATCGAGCTGCGCAGCCCCGCCATCATGGCCGCCACCACGGCGTTGCCGGACGCTTCGGCCAGGGCCTGGTGGAACCGCGCGTCGAGGGCGAGGAACTCCTCGGGCGCGAGAGGGGCGGCATCCATCGCGTCCAGGATGCCGGACACCTCGCCGAGATCCGCGTCGGTGCGCGCGAGCCGCTCGGCGACGTCGCACTCCAGCACCACGCGGGTGCGCACGACGTCGGCGAGCGGGAAGCCGTTGGCCGCGACCTGCAGCCGCAGGAAGGCTGCGAGCCCGCCCCGCGGCGTCGTCACGATCATCGCGCCCGCGTTGGGCCCGGAGCCGGTCGCGGTGCGCACGACCCCGAGCACCTCGAGCACCCGGACGGCCTCGCGGACGCTCGACCGCCCCACCCCGAGCTGCGCCGCGAGCTCGCGCTCGGGCGTCAGCCGGTCGCCGGGGGTCAGGCGTCCGTCGCGCAGATCGGCCTCGATGCGCGCGAGGACCACCTGCCACGCCCGTGGTTCGCCGTTCGGCATGACCCCTCCGTCCATCCGGCCGACGATGTGGCCGGACCACATCACCCTAGGGGCTGGCGGTCACGCCTCGGCCGAGGTTGCGTATCCGGCGGGGTTGGTGGTCTGCCAGTTCCAGTAGTCACGGCAGGCATCGTCGATCGAGAACCGCGTGCGCCAGCCGAGCACCTCGCCCGCCTTGCTCGGGTCGCAGTACGTCGCGGCGACGTCGCCGGGGCGACGGGGCAGCATCTTCTTGGGCAGGTCGTGACCGACCGCCTTCTCGAAGGAAGCGACGAGCTCGAGGACGCTGACCGGCCGGCCCGTGCCGAGGTTGAACACCTGGTGACCCGGCTGCGCCTTCTCGAGGGCGGCCACGTGCCCCTCGGCGAGGTCGACGACGTGGATGTAGTCGCGCAGACCCGTGCCGTCGGGGGTGTCGTAGTCGGAGCCGAACACGCCGATCTCGTCGAGCGAACCGATCGCGACGCGCGAGACGTACGGCATGAGGTTGTTCGGGATGCCGGCGGGGTCTTCACCGATCAGGCCCGAGGGGTGCGCGCCGACCGGGTTGAAGTAGCGCAGCACGGTGACGTTGAGCTCGGGGTTCACGCGCGCCACGTCGGCGAGGACGACCTCGTTCATGCGCTTGGACTTGCTGTAGGCGTTCGACAGGTCGACGCTCGTCGTCGAGTCCTCGGTGAAGGGCAGGTCGGCGGGGTCGGAGTAGACGGTGCCGGTGCTCGAGAACACGAATGAACGGATGCCGTGACCGATGCCCACGCGCAGCAGGGCGAAGGTCGTGTCGAGGTTGTTGGAGTAGTACGCGAGCGGCTTCTGCGTGCTCTCGCCCACGGCCTTGAAGGCCGCGAGGTGGATGATCGCGTCGATGGGCCCGTGCTGTGCGAACGCGGACTCCACCACGGATTCGTCGGCCGCGTCGCCCACGATCAACGGGGCGGGCTTGCCGGTGATCCGCTCGACGCGCTCGGCGGCGACGGCGTGCGTGCCCGAGAGATCGTCGAGCAGGACCACGTCGTGACCGGCCTCTAGCAGGGCGACGGCGGTGTGTGTTCCGATGTAGCCGGCACCGCCGGCCAGGAGTACGCGCATGCTCCCAGGCTATCGGTCACCGCCGACATCGCCCGGAGCGTCCGCCGGCCCGGGCCCGGTGCACGGCGGCGTGGAGCCCAGCCGCTTCACCGCGAGACGGCATCCCGCTGACAACTCGGCGACATCCTGCAACCGACTTGTCAGCCGCGTGCAGTCTCGGCGCCGCCGCGGCCCGGGCGGGCGGGCGGCGGC
>NZ_QAJB01000088.1:0-11037 GCF_003061325.1 Microbacterium sp. HMWF026 | reverse complement strand
GCGCGCAGCGCGGCCCGCACCTGTCGCACGGTCGCTGCCGATCCCCCACCGGCCACGCGGTGCACCGCGAACGGCACGCCCTCGGGGATCGTGGCTCGCGGGTCGGTGAGGATCGCCCGCACCTCGTGCCCCTCGTCGGCGAGCCAGTTCGCCCACGCCCCGGCGACGAACTCGGCTCCGCCGCCGGTGAGGGCCGTGGTCAGGATCGCGATGCGCATGAGCGGCCGGTGCCCCTCAGGCCCGCGCGGGACGCAGGTCGCGGAACGACGACGTCGCCGCGTCGGCGTCGACGCCGGCCGTCTTGGCATCCACCACGACGACTCCGACCGGGTCGATGCCGACCGCGCGCAGCCCCTCGGTCGCGGCCGAGAGCTGCGGCGCCGTCGCCCGGCCCGCCGTGACCGCCAGGATCGTGGAGCCGGCGGTGGAGGCCGCGAAGATGGTGTCGCTGAGCGGGAGGGCGGGCGCGGCGTCGAGGACGACCATGTCGTAGGTCTCGGACAGCGTCTTGACCACCGCGGCAAACCCGGGGCCGGACATCAGTTCGACGGGGTTCTGCAGCGTCCGCCCGACCGGCAGGACGGCGATGCCGGCGGCCTCGCGGACCGCCTCGACGACCGTCGCCTCTCCGGTCAGCACGCCCGCCAGGCCCGGTCCGTCCAGCGACAGCTGCGACGAGATCGTACCCGAGCGCAGATTGGCGTCGACGAGCACGACCCCGACGCCGAACTCCCGCATCGCCAGAGCGAGGTTGGTCGACAGGGCCGACCCGCGGTCGCGCGGGGTGGCCGGGACGACGGCCACCACGTCGAGGCGGGTGTGCGGCATGTGTCCGAGCACGGCCGCGACGGTGCGGTACGCCTCGGACTCGCGCGACTGCGGGGTGTCGACGATCTCGGTCAGGCTGCCGCCGCGTCCGGGGATGCTGCCCAGGACGCGCGGAACGCCCTCGCCGACCGAGGCGGAACCGTGCACGCGCCGATCGCCGATGGCCGCCAGGGCGATCCACACCAGCGCGATGGCGAAACCGACGGCGAAGCCCAGGGCGAGGTTGGTCAGGACGTTCGGCGATGAGGCCTCGTCAGGGACCTCGGGGTCCTGCAGCGTCTCGAGGCGCACGGGCGAGGATGCCGCCCCCGCGGGCGTCTCGATGGACTGGACCGTCTGCGTGAACGCGTCGACGAACGCGGTCGCCAGGGTCGCGGCGCCCTGGGCCGTCGGTGCCTCGGCGGTGAGCTGCAGGATCGGGGTGTTCAGCGGCGCCTCGACGGTGAGCTCACGCGCGAGTTGCTCGACCGTCGTGTCGAGCCCCTGCGCGGCGATCACCTCGTTGAGCACGCGGGGCGAGCGACCGATCTCGGTGTAGGCGTAGGCCTTTTGCACCGCGAAGCTGTTCGCCTGCACGAGGTCGCTCGACCCCGCCTGCGCCGGGGCGTTGAACGCGACCACGAGCTGGGCCGTCGAGCTGTACACCGGCGGCAGGATCAGGCCGACGGCGAAACCGGCCGCCACGCCCAGGGCGGAGAACGCCAGGAGCGTCCACCACCATTTCTTGATCGCTCGAAGCAGGGCGGTGGCGCTCATGTGTATCCGATCGTTCGTGACGCGTCACTCGCGGATGAACCACTCGGCACCCCCACAGGCTCCGAACGCTTTATCCCCCCGGCGACGTTCTTGGTTGATCGCAGGTTATGGATTCTTTATTGCCGCCGTGTTGCATCGTGACGGCGAATTGTGTCCGGTTTCCCTAACGGAATGCGTCCGATCGGTGCGCGTGGTCAGCTATTTCGCGTTCTCGCGCAGAAAAGACACGATCGAACGACGGGTGTCATTGTTGAGCAATTGCAGGCCGTGCTTCGCGCCGTCGACCACGACGAGATCGTGGGTGATTCCGGCATCCGCGAGCGCCCCGTCCAGCAGCTCCGCCTGCGCGAGGGGGATCAATTCGTCGCTGCCGTGGACGATGAGCGTCGGCGGCAGCAGCTGCGCCGACTGCACCGGCGAGGCCGCCGCGGCATCCGGGCACTGGGCCAGGTCGTCGCAACCGAGGTAGGCCTGCACGACGCTCTCGAGGTCGGGGCGCGGGTCGCCCAGCTGGGCGGCGTCCGCGGTGAGCGAGGCCGCCGGCGACAGCGCCACGACCGCGTCCACCGGCGTCGAGGCCGTCTCGAGGCTCTCGGCCGTGCTCAGGGCGATGATCGCGCCGGCCGAGCTGCCCAGCAGCGACAGCGACCCGTCCAGGCCGAAGCGCTCGACCTGCGCATCCTCGCGGAGCCAGCGGATGGATGCCGACACGTCGTCGATCTGGGCGGGATAGGTCGCGGGGATCAGACGGTAGTCCACCGCGAAGGCCGCGAAGCCCTGGTCGCCCAGGGCGCGGCAGATGCTGCCCATCGTGCCGCGGTCGCCCTCCGCGAACGCCCCACCGTGCACGAGCACGACGGCCGGGTGCGGACCCTCGCCCGTCGGCACGCACGCGTCCGCCTCGAGCGCCGAGCCGTCGGCGCCCGGGTACTCGATGCCCTTCTCGACGGTGACGGCCGGGTCGTCCGAGGGGGTCGACCCCGAGGGGCTGCAGGCGGCGAGCGCGACGCCCAGGGCCACGAGCCCCAGGACGGCCCCGGATCGGGCGGCGGTACGGGTCATCGTGATCCTCCTCGGACACGGTCGAGGGCGGCGCGGTAGACGTCGCGGTGGCGGCGACCGACCTCGTCCCAGTCGCGACCGCCGAGCGCGGGGCGGTCGTCGTCGCCCATCGCCCCGGCGGCGGCGAGAGCGGCGGTCAGGTCCGCGTCGTCGAGCGTCCCGTCGAAAGGGAGCACCCAGCCGGGACCGGCCTCGCGGCCGAGCTCGTCGTTCGCGGGGCTGCGGGGCACCAGCACGGGTCGATCCAGCGACAGCGCCACCAGGGCCGCGCCGGAGTTGTGCATCTCGCTGTAGGGCAGGACGACCAGCGATGCCGCCGTGACCTCGGCGACGAGCTCGTCGTCGTCGACGAAGGCCAACCGGGCCGAGACGTCGTCGTGTCCGGCGATGCGCGCGGTGATGCGCTCGGCCAGTTCGGGCGTCGGCGAGCCGACGATGCGCAGCCGGCAGCCCGGGCGCTCCCGGGCCAGGAACACGTCGATGAGGTGCTCGACGTTCTTCCGCGGCCGGATGATGCCGAAGTACAGGATCCGGCCGGGCACGCGGTCGGAGCGCGGGTGCGCGGCGAAGCGGTCGCGGTAGTGCCCGTGCGCGATGACCGTCTCGAGACCCGGAGCCGGGGCGGCGGTGGTGCCGTTGAGGTGGATGAAGGCGGTGGTCGCGCGATCGACCGCGCGCACGAGCCGCCGCTCGGCCGCCGTCCCGGACTCGTGCGGGGTGACGTTGTGGGTCGTGCGGACGATCGGGATGCGCGCCCAACGCGTGCGCCACAGCAGGACGCGCATCGCGACGCGCTTGGCGACACGCGTGCGGCGGCGACGCGCCCGCACGAGGAACTCCGGCCAGTGCAGGTGCAGAACGTCGTAGCGGCCGGTGAGCGCGACGCGCCACGAGAAGTAGCGCACGCGGACGTCCGCGGGGGCGCCGTCGGTCATCTGATCGACGTACCGCGTCGTGCCGTCGGGCGGCGCGAGCGAATGCAGCACGGTGATCGGCGCATTGTTCTCGACCATTGCCCACCTCCCCCCGGATGTTTTATGCAGAACCGCCGGCGGCTCTTCGGCCAGACCATACCCGGCTCGGATGACGGGGAGCGACGCATTCCCGTCGCATTCGCGGCATCCCCCCGCATCGACAGCAATTCGTAACCGCGGCGTAACGCCGTCTGCACGAGCGGGGGTCATCGTGGTGAGCAAAGGACGAAATGCATCCGGTCGGGGATCCGGGCATTCGTCGGTCGGGGGTATGAAATGACCATCACGCGACGCCACGACGACACGATCGAGATCGTGGACGCCGATTCCACGCAGCCCGCCCGGGAGCGCGAGCGCTGGGCCCGCGCCTACGGACGCCTGCTCGTCGTCATCGACAACGCGGTCGTCTTCACCGCCCTCACCGCCGCCGCCGTGATCGGCACGCAGCCGACGATCCTCCCGGCCCTCGACGGGCGCGTGCAGGTGCCCGTGCTGCTGCCCCTCGCCGTCCTGGCCGCGGCCATGCTCGTGACGCTGTCGATGACCGGCAGCCGCGCGCCGCGCGTCTACGGCGTGGGCAGTCGCGAGTACCGCGCCGTGCTGCTGTCGGTGGTGTTCACCTTCGCCGGCGTCGCCCTCGTGGCCTACGTCGTGTCGCTGCACGGTCTGCACGCGATCCTCGCCGTGGGAGGCGTCTTCACGGCGACGGGTCTGATCGCCGCGCGATTCGCGGCACGGCGCTGGCTCCTGCGTCAGCGCCGCCGCGGACGCATGTCGCACCGCGTGCTCGTGGTCGGCTCCCCCGCGGTCGCCGGTCCCCTGTCCGACGACCTGCGTCGCGCGCCCGGCGCGGGGCTGCAGGTGGTCGGCGCGTACGACCCGAGCGGCACGGCCTCCGACGCCGACGGCGCGGCCGCGCGAGCGATCGCGGCAGAGGTGGTCGCCGCCCTCGGCGTGCTCGGCGCCGACACCGTCCTGATCTCGAGCGCGAACGAGCTGACCCCCGCCACCGTGCGCGAGCTGAGCTGGCATCTCGAGCCCGGCCGGCAGCACCTCGTGGTCGCGCCGAGCCTGACCGACATCGGCGGTCCCCGCATCCACGCCCGTCCGGTGAACGGTCTGCCGCTGCTGCACGTCGAGACCCCGCGCTACGCCGGCGGTCGCCTGCACGTCAAGCGACTGTTCGACATCGTCGCCTCGGCGTCGCTCATCGTCGTGCTCTCGCCGGTGCTGCTGGTGATCGCGGCCCTCGTGCGCTCGACGAGCCCGGGCGGCGTGCTGTTCCGGCAGGAACGGATCGGCCTGCAGGGCGAGACGTTCGCGATGCTGAAGTTCCGGTCGATGTACGCCGACGCCGAGCAGCGTCTGGTCGAACTGCACGCCCGCGAGCGCGGCGAGGGCAACAGCGTCATGTTCAAGATGAAGGACGATCCCCGCGTCACCGCGGTCGGCGGCATCCTGCGCCGTTTCAGCCTGGACGAACTGCCGCAGCTGTTCAACGTGCTGAGCGGGTCGATGTCGCTCGTCGGACCGCGGCCGCCGCTGCGCCGCGAGGTGGAGCTGTACGGGCGCAGCGTGCACCGCCGGTTCCTGGTCAAGCCCGGCATCACCGGCCTGTGGCAGGTCAGCGGTCGCAGCGACCTCGGGTGGGACGAGACCGTTCGCCTCGACCTCTTCTACGTCGAGAACTGGACGCTCACCGGAGACCTGGCGATCCTGCTGCGGACGGTCAAGGCCGTGCTGCGCAGCGAAGGCGCCTACTGACACGAAGACGGGACCGCCCCGAGGGACGGTCCCGTCTCGCGTGACTCAGGCGCTGCGACGGCGCCGGGCCACCAGCAGGACCGCGCCGATGATCAGCGCCGAGGCGGCGCCGATCCCGAGCGGCAGCACGGCGTCCGTGTCGACTCCGGTCGCGGCGAGCGCTCCGCCCTTCGTGGTGGTGGATGCCGGGACCGCGGCCGCCGTGGCCGACGCGGTCGGCCGGGGCGTCGCGGTCGGCGTGACCGTCGCGGTGGGCGTCGGCGTCCCCGTCGGCCCGGTGCTGGCCGACGGACTCGGCGTGGGCGTCGGCGTCGGCGAGGTCGACCCGCTCGGCGACGGGGTCGGCGACGGCGTCGGCGACGGGTCGCACCCGATGACGCTCACGCGCGGGTCCGGTGCCGTCAGGATGCCCGACGTCCAGTCGGGCGCGGTGCCCAGCTTCTCGAAGCCGAACGTCGCCGCGGCGGTTTCGGCGACGTCGTCGCAGTCGTACCCCTTCAGCGTCTTCGTCCAGGTCCAGGTCTCACCCGGCTGGAACAGGCGCGGGCCGTAGTCCTCGACCGCCCCGTCCGGCGCCTTGATGACGGCCGTGCCGTAGGCCGGGACCGACGAGGTGTTCTGAGCCCACACCTTCACCTCGACCTGCCCTGCCGTCGTGAAATCGAGAGTGACCTCGGTCTCTCCCGTGATGTCGGCCGCCCACGCCGCGGAACCCGCGCCGATCGCTGCCGTCAGCGCCAGGGCTGTCGCCCCCAGACCCGCTGTGATGGTCTTCTTCCTCATGTGCGGCTGTTCCCCCTCGTGCCTCCCACGTGACGTGGGTGGGGACGCCCAACACGCCCCCGCTCGCACGTTATCGACGCCGATGTCACCTCCCGTGTCGGCAACAGAAACAGGTTGTTTCGCTTTCGTCACCCCGCCCGCTCTCCCGCGGGTCTTCGCCGCCCGCGTCCGCGCACGCGACCGGTCCCCCGGGGAACAGCGACGCCGCCGCCCCCGCTCGAGAAAGCGGAGACGGCGGCGGCGGATGAAGAACGTGGCGGTGTCAAGCGACGGTGAAGACGACCTCGACCTCGACGGGACTGTCCAGGGGCAGCACGGGCACGCCGACCGCCGAGCGGGCGTGCGCGCCGGACTCGCCGAACACCTCGCCCAAGAACTCGCTCGCGCCGTTGATGACACCCGGCTGACCGGTGAATTCGGGAACGGATGCCACGAACCCGGTGAGCTTGAGCACCCCGGTCAGGTTGTCGACGCCGCCGACGAGCGCCGCGGCCGCCGCGATCGCGTTGAGCGCGCACTGGCGGGCGTAGGTCTTGGCATCCGCGGGGGTGATGAGACCCTCGCTCTCGCCGACCTTGCCCGTGGCGGGGAGGCTGCCCGACACCATCGGCAGCTGACCCGAGGTGTAGACGAGGTCGCCGTGGCGCTTGGCGGGAATGTACGACGCGACCGGCGGGACGACCGCGGGCACCTCGACGCCGAGGGCGCTCAGACGCTCCGAGACGCTCACTGCTGTCCCTCGAACTGGCGCGCGGCCGCCTCGGCGGCGCCCAGTCCGGCGTTCGCGCTGCCGCCGCCGACGGGGCGCTTGAAGTAGGCGACGAGGCCGCCCTCGGGACCGGTCACCACCTGCACGAGCTCCCAGCCCTGCTTTCCCCAGTTGTTGAGGATCGCGGCGGTGTTGTGGATCAGCAGCGGCGTGGTGAGGTACTCCCACGTGGTCATGTCGGGCTCCCGGCGGTGACTCGGATGCGCGCAACGGGAGTGCGCGCGGGGACGGATACGTACGCGCGCGAGCGCACGCCTTCGAGGCATCGCCCAGCAACGTCGCTTAGCATCAAGCCTATGCCCGAGAACAAACGAACGGCTAGCGGTGCCCTCGGCGGCATCGTCGGCCTCGTCGGCCTGAGCGCGGTCGCCGGACTCCTGGTCACCGCCGCCGTGACGCCGGCCATCGCCGTCTCCGGTGCCGCTGCCTCCAGCGCCATCACGATCTTCGACAAGATGCCGAGCTACCTGCAGCCCGACGAGCTCATGCAGCCGACGACGCTGATGGCGGGCGACCGGGTGCTGGCGAAGTTCTACGACCAGAACCGATCGCCGGTCACCTTCGACCAGATCAACCCGGTGATGTACGACGCGATCCTGTCGTCGGAGGACCCGCGTTACTACCAGCACGGCGGTGTCGACCTGATCGGTACGACGCGCGCCCTGCTGAGCAACGCACGGGGCGGCGAGACCCAGGGTGGCTCCTCGATCAGCCAGCAGTACGTCAAGAACGTGCTCGTCCAGCGTTGCGAGCGCGACGCGCGCGCCGTCGAGGCCACCGATACCCAGCAGGGCATGACGCGCGACGAGGCGCTGCAGAAGTGCGCCCTCGAAGCCGTGCAGTCCGAGGGCACCGCGGGCTACCAGCGCAAGCTGCAAGAGATGCGCTACGCGATCCAGCTCGAGAAGGAGTTCTCGAAGGACCAGATCCTCTTGGGCTACCTCAACATCGCGAACTTCGGCGGCACCACCTACGGCATCGACGCCGCCGCGCGCTACTACTTCAACACCCCCGCCGCCGACCTGACGGTGGGCCAGTCGGCTGTACTGGCCGGCATGGTGCAGAACCCCAACCGGTTCCGCATCGACCGCACCGGCGGCTCGATCTTCGACGACGACGGTACGGCGTACAACAAGGCTCCCGACGGCTCGATCGACGACGTCGACCAGAGCACGATCCAGGCGCTCTACACGCTGCGCGACAACGGCGAGATCACCCAGGAGCAGCTCGTCAACGCCGCGGACGGCTACAGCGAGACCAAGGGCCGCCAGCTCTACGTGCTCAGCCGCATGGAGGTCGACGGCAAGATCACGCACGAGCAGTACGTGGCCGCCGCGATCGAGCCCATCACCCCGCAGATCACGCCGACCGACCAGGGCTGCGTGTCGTCGGCCGCACCGTACTTCTGCGAGTACGTCGTTTCTACGATCCTGAACGACCCCGCCTTCGGCGAGGAGAGCGACGACCGCGTGCGGGCGCTGCGTCAGGACGGTCTCACGATCCAGACCACGCTGGACTGGCGTGTACAGGATGCCGCGCAGGCGTCGATGAACGAGAACGCGCCGCAGAGCTACAACAACATGAAGTTCGGCTCGACCATCGTCAGCACCGAGTCGAAGACCGGCCGCATCCTGGCGATCGCGCAGAACACCAAGTTCACGCAGGACCCGGGTCAGGCTGAGGCCGACCCGTCCTACAACTCGGTGGTGTTCGCCGGCGACAGCACCAATGGCGGATCGATCGGCTTCAATGCCGGATCGACCTTCAAGCTCTTCACGCTGGTGGACTGGCTCGAGAAGGGGCACTCGCTCAACGAGACGCTGAACGGTCGGATGGGCCCCGTGCCGAACATGACCAACTCGTGCACCGGTAACTACGTCAACAAAGACAACGCGCGCATCAACAACTTCGCGAACAACCCCGGTTACGTCGGGACGCCGATGCAGTTCACGCGAGACTCGTTGAACACCGGTTACCTGCAGATGGCCGCCGAGCTCGACCTGTGCGACATCGCCAAGACGGCAAAGAAGCTCGGCGTCACCAAGGGCGACGGCAGCGACATCACGATGCAGTACGCCAACAACGTGATCGGCAGCGACAACGTCTCGCCCATCGCCATGGCCGGCGCCTACGCGACGGTCGCCAACGGCGGGACGCTCTGCCAGCCGAAGGTCATCGACAAGGTCACCGCGAGCGATGGATCCGAGCGTCGCGCCCCCGAGCGCGCCTGCTCGACCGCCCTGACGCCCGAGATCTCGGCGACGGCCGCGTACGCCCTGCAGGGCGTCATGGCCAGCGGCGGAACCGGCCGCTCGGGCAACCCCTTCGACGGGACTCCGGTGATCGGCAAGACCGGTACGCACGAGGGCTGGCAGACGTGGATGATCGAGTCGTCCACCAACACCACCACCGCCGCGTGGGTCGGCAACTTCGAGGGCACCGAAGACCTGTTCGGAAAGTACTGGGGCGGCCGCCAGCTGTCCGACATCCGGTACGTGCTCGCCGCCGACACGCAGCGGGCCTCGGATGAATTCTACGGCGGTGACCGCTTCCCCGACCCCGCGTCGAACCTGCTGCGCACGCAGCAGCGCGACCTGCCGAACGTCGTCGGTCAGAGCATCGACGCGGCGCGCTCGACGCTGCTGAACGCCGGCTTCCGTGTCAGCGTCGGCGACCAGATCGACTCGACGTCGGGTCCCGACACCGTCGCCGCGCAGAGCCCCGGCGCCGGGTCCGCCCCCGCCGGTTCGCTCATCACGCTGAGCCCCGGTAACGGTCAGGGCGGCACGGTGCCGAACGTGGTCGGCCAGACCGTCAACGCGGCGCGCGGCGCCCTGAACGCCGCCGGGTACACCAACCTGTCGCTCGGCCCGTGCGTGGCGGAGCCCAACGCTCCGGCCGAGGGCCAGGTGACGGCGACCGACCCGGCCGCCGGCTCGTCCGCCAATAAGAACAGCGCGATCGTCCTGTCGATCGTCGCCAAGGCCTGCGGATGACGCGTCATCCGCTCGCGACGGCCGCCCTCGCACCCCTCGGGGTCGCGGGGGCGGCCGCTGTCGGGGCCGCCGTCTGGGGCGTCGGCGTCGAGCGCTATCTGTTCACGGTGCGGTACCACGCCCTGCGCGTGCTGCCGAAGGGCGCCGACCCCCTGCGCGTCCTGCACGTGTCGGACGCCCACATGGCGCCCTGGCAGCACCGCAAGCAGGAATGGATCTCGCGTCTCGCCGAACTCTCGCCCGACCTGGTGGTCAACACGGGCGACAACCTCGGTCACCGCGATGGTCTGACCGGCATCCGTTCCGCCTTCGCCTCGCTGCGGGGCGTACCGGGACTGGTCGTCCACGGCTCGAACGACTACCAGGAGCCGTCGCCGCGCAACCCGCTGCGCTACTTCCTGGGGCCCTCGGGTCATCAGCCCGAGCACAAGCACCTCGACGTCGAGGCCCTCGACCGCTTCTTCACCGACGACCTCGGGTGGAGCATCCTCGACGACACCGCGGTGTCACTCGAGGTGAAGGGGCTGCGCATCACCGCGTTCGGGGTCAACGACGCCCACCGCAACTGGGATCACCCCGAGCTCCTCCCCCCACTGCTCGAGAGAATGGATGCCGCCGACCTCACCCTCGGCGTCATGCACGCGCCGTACCGGCGCACCCTCGACACGTTCACCGACCTCGGTGCCGATGTGCTCATCGCGGGGCACACGCACGGCGGACAGGTCCGCGTCCCGTTCAGCCGCAAGGCGCTCGTGTCGAACTGCGACCTGCCGCTCGACCAGGCCCGCGGGCTGAGCGCGTGGACGCACGAGGGCCGGACGGTGCCGCTGAACGTCAGCGCCGGGCTCGGGCACTCGATCTACGCGCCCGTACGTTTCGCGTGCCGTCCCGAGGCGACCATGCTCACGCTGCTGCCGCGCTGACGCGTCCTCCCCAGCGCCCGAAGGCGTCGATCCGTGCACGGACCGGCGCCTTCGGTCGTTTCCGGGGCGACCCGCTGACGCACGATCGAGTCTCCTCGACAGAAGGGACTCCCGAATGAACCACCCTCCCCCGCCCCGCCGACGCGTCCTCGCCGCGATCGCGGCTTTCGCCGTGCTCCTCG
>NZ_QAJB01000087.1:0-12172 GCF_003061325.1 Microbacterium sp. HMWF026 | reverse complement strand
GGGATCGCGCGGGCCTGCGCGGGCCGCTGCGCGAGAGCGTCCTCGAGCCGTTCCTCGCGGGCGTGCTCGCCGACGACCGGCAGCAGACCTCCGACGCCTTCGTCCGCCTGCTCGTGCGCAGCTTCGCCCTCGGGCGCCCGGGCGTCCCCGCCGCGGGCATCGGCGCCCTCCCCGCCCAGCTCGCCGACACCGCCCGCCGCGCGGGGGTCGGCATCCGTCTCGGTCAGCGCGTGGTGTCGACCCGCCGACGAGCGCGCGGCTGGCACGTCGGGATCGACGGACAGGATGCCGTGACCGCTCGCTCCGTGATCGTGGCGACCGGGTTGGACCCCGCTCTCGACGTGCCGCTTCCGCCCTCGCGCGGACTGCGGACGTGGTGGTTCGCCGCCGACCGGGCGCCGAGCGACGACGCCGCCCTGCGGGTCGACGGACGTCGGCGCGGACCGATCGTCAACACCGCGGTGATGACGAACACCGCGCCCACCTACGCCCCGCGCGGCCAGCACCTGGTGCAGGCGACCTGCGTACTGCCCTCGGACGCCCCCGAGGACGTCGTTCGGCGGCAGTTGTCCGAGATGTGGGATGCCGACACCCGGCCGTGGCGCCTGCTGCGCCGAGACGACATCGTCGGCGCCCTGCCCGCGCAGGACCCGCCGCTGCGCCTGCGTCGGCCCGTCCGTCTCGGGGACGGGCGCTACGTCGCCGGAGACCACCGCGATACCGCGTCGATCCAGGGTGCCCTCGTCTCGGGTCAGCGCGCGGCCGAGGCGGTGCTGGCCGACCTCGCGCGGTGACGAGCGCTACGCGCGGGCGGCGAGCGCGGTCAGCGCCTCGCCGGTCACGCGGCGCGTCGTCCACTCCTCCATCGCCTGGGCCCCGAGCGCGCGATAGAACCCGATCGCGGGCTCGTTCCAGTCGAGCACGGTCCACTCGAGCCGCGGGTAGCCCTTGTCGACGCACTCCCCCGCCAGGGCGGACAGCAGGGCGACGCCGTAGCCGTTCGCGCGGAACCGCTCGTGGACGTAGAGGTCCTCGAGCCAGATGCCGTGACGCCCGGTCCACGTCGAATAGGTGAGGAACCAGATCGCGATCGCGCGGATCTCGCCGTCGCCGCCGTCCACCACGAACGCGAAGGCGCGGGGGTCGTCGCCGAACAGCGTCGCGGCGATCATCTCGGCCGTGTTGTCGACGGCATCCGGTTCGCGTTCGTAATCGGCGAGGGCCTGGATGCAGGCGAGGATGCCGGTCTCGTCGCCGCGTCGGGCGGGGCGCAGCTCGGCGCCGTCGGTGAGGGTGGTCATGCTCCGAGGCTATCGAGCGGGCCCGCGGTCAGCCCAGCGGCTCCCAGCTCTGCCGCGCGACGCGGCGGAAGTTGCCCCCGAGCACGGCGGCGACGTCGGTGTCGGCCCAGCCCCGCTGCCGCAGGGCCGCGCCCAGTCCGATGAACGTCTCGGGCGGCATCCACTCGACCGGACCCCACGCGGTGTAACTGGCGTCGTACAGCTCGGGACTCGACGCGAGTTCGACGCGGAAGGTCTGCCAGTCGAACGAGAAGTCGGTGCTGACGCCGACGTGCGCGATCCCGACCAGCTCGACGGCGTACTCGAGGTGGCGCGCCATCGCCTCGAGCGTCGGGGTGTTGGGCCCCAGGAAGATCCCGACGCCCGTGATGCCGACCACCCCGCCGGTGTCGGCCGCCGCGCGGGCCTGGTCGTCGGTGAGGTTGCGCGGGTGCTCCCACACGCCACGCATGTTCGAGTGGCTGAACACCACGGGGCGCGAGGACGCGGCGCAGATGTCCATCGAGGTGCGCGCGCCGACGTGCGAGCCGTCCGGCACCATCCCCGACCGGTTCAGCTCGTGGACGAGGTCGCGCCCCCAGGGGGTGAGCCCCTCGTCGACGGGGTCGAGGCAGCCGCCGCCGACGGCGTTGGCGTGGTTGTAGACGGGCCCGAGGGTGCGCACACCCGCGGCGACGAGTCGGGCGACCGCGTCGAGGTCGCCGCCGAGGGGACCGGCGTCCTCGAGATCGAACACCACGGCGGTGTCGCCCGCCGCGGCGATCCGGTCGACGTCGTCGACCGACGCGGCGAGCGCCAGGCCGTCGATCCGCTCGACCTGTGCGCGGAAGGCGTCGAGGAGGGATGCCGTGAGCTCCGGCGGGTGCGGCGAGAAGCCGACGTTCAGCGACACCAACCCGCCGCCCGCGGGGCGGTAGCGGTGCAGTTCGCTCAGGTCGGCGGTCTCGACGAGCTCGGCGCAGGCGTGCTGGTCCCAGAGCATCAGGCGGCGGCCTGCTCGCGCGACGACGACACCGGGGCGAGTGCGGCGTCCAGCGCCTCGCGTCCGTCGAAGACGAAGCAGCCGCCGTCCCAGTGCGCACCGCCCTGCTCCTCGAACCAGCCGAGGATGCCCCCGTCGAGCTGGTAGGCGTCGATCCCCTCGTCGCGCAGGTGCAGGGCGGCCTTCTCGCACCGGATGCCACCGGTGCAGAACGTCACGACCGTCTTGCCCTCGAGGTCGTCGCGGTGGGCGCCCGCGGCATCCGGGAACTGCGTGAAGCGCTCGATGCGCCAATCCTGCGCGCCGACGAAGGTGCCGTAGTCGACCTCGAACGCGTTGCGGGTGTCGACGAGTACGACCTCGCGGCCCTGATCGTCGGCGCCGCGGTCGAGCCAGCGCCGCAGGGTGGCGGGCGCGACCGCCGGGGCGCGGCCGTCCTGGGGGCGCACCTCGGGCCGGTCCATGCGGATGATCTCGCGCTTGACCTTCACCAGCAGGCGCCCGAAGGGCACCGTGTCGGACCAGCTCTCCTTCGCGCGCAGCGGCGCGAAGCGCGGGTCGGCCCGCAGCGTGTCGAGGAACCCGCGCACCGCGTCCGCCCCGCCGGCCAGGAACAGGTTGATCCCCTCGCCGGCGAGCAGGATCGTCCCGCGCAGTCCGGCCGTCGCGGCGTTCTCGCGCAGCTCGTCGCGCAGGGCGGCGGGGTCGTCGATGCGCGTGAACAGGTACGCCGAGACGTTCAGGACGGATGCCATGGCATCCACCCTACGAAACGAGCGCGGCGCCCCCGCTCGTGCGTCGGCGTCGAGACACGCAGGCGTCAAGCCGGGAAACGCCCGCGCCGCATCGCCTAGCGTGGGAAGCACTCGTCCCCGGGAGGAAGCGTGCCCCACGACCCCGCGCCAGCGGTCACGACCGTGTCGGTCGTCATCCCCGTCCGCGACGACGCCCCTCACCTGCGCCGCTGTCTCGCCGCTCTGAGCCGGCAGACCCTTCGCCCCGACGAGATCGTCGTGGTCGACAACGACTCCTCGGACGACAGCGCGAGCGTCGCCCGCGACGCCGGGGCCCGCGTGGTGTTCTGCGGCGAGCGCGGCATCCCCGCCGCCGCCGCGACGGGTTACGACGCCGCTCGCGGCGAGCTGATCCTGCGGCTCGACGCCGACAGCATCCCCGAACCGACCTGGGTGCGGAGCATGGTCGACGCCTTCGCGGACGACGCCGTGGATGCCGTCAGCGGCGGTGCCGTGTTCCACGACGGTCCCGCGGCGCAGCGCGTGGGGATGGCGCGGGCCTTCCTGGGCACCTACGCCGCGTTCGCCACCCCCGCTCTCGGCCACGTCCCGCTGTGGGGCTCGAACATGGCGTTCCGCCGCAGCGCCTGGCGCGACGTGCGCGACGAGGTGCACCTCGATCCCGAGCTGCACGACGACCTCGACCTGGCGTACCACCTGGGCGTCCGGCACCGCATCGGCATCGTCTCGGGTCGGCACATGCGCGTGTCGTCGCGGACCGTCCAGCCCCGCCGCTTCGCGCGCTGCTTCCGCCGCGGGGCCGGCACGGTGTTCGCCCACTGGCCCGAGGACATCCCCCCGGCCCGGTGGGTGCGCGTGCTGCGGCGACGTCGACGCCGTGGCGACGTGCCGCTCGAGGAGGCCCGCGCGTGAGCGGCGTGCTGTTTCCGGCGGTCCGTGCGCCCGAGCTGCACGTGATGAGCTTCAACATCCGTCGCCGGTTCGACCGCGTCACCTGGCCGCCCGCCGACCGCTGGCCGATGCGCAAGCAGCGCCTGCGCACGTTCCTGAGCGCCCACAAGCCGCACCTGCTGGGCGCGCAGGAGGCGATGCCCGACCAGGCGCGGTGGGTGCAGGACGCGCTCGGTACGCAGTACGGCCGGGTGGGTCTCGGCCGCGGACCGCGCCGGGACGGCGAGGGCACGCCGCTGTTCTACGACCGGGACCGCCTCGAGGTCGAGGACTGGCGGCAGGTCGCCCTGTCGGACACCCCCGAGGTCGCCGGGTCGACGGGCTGGGGCAACTCCATCCCCCGCATCGCCGTCATCGCGCAGCTGCGCGATCTCGAGACGGATGCGCGATTCACGTTCGTCAACACGCACTTCGACGCGTTCTCGGCGCGGGCGCGCCGCCGGTCGGCGGCCTGGCTGCACGATCTGGCAGCGGCTCGCACGCGACCGCTGCTGTTCACGGCGGACGTCAACGCGCACGTGCGCTCGAGCGAGCTCGAGGCGATGTTCGCCGACGGCGGCCTGATCGACACCTGGTCCGTCGCCCCCGCCCGCCGCACCGCGGAGTGGGGATCGTTCAACAACTACCGGCGACCCAAGCTGGGGGCGCGTCGCATCGACGCGATCCTCGCGAGCCCCGACGTGGGCGTGCGCGCCGTGGGCATCGACCCGCGCCCGACGGGCACGCAGTGGCCGAGCGACCACCTGCCCA
This sequence comes from Microbacterium sp. HMWF026, assembly GCF_003061325.1. Lineage (NCBI taxonomy): Bacteria > Bacillati > Actinomycetota > Actinomycetes > Micrococcales > Microbacteriaceae > Microbacterium > Microbacterium sp. HMWF026. The sequence continues at coordinate 7,433 of NZ_QAJB01000087.1, read as the reverse complement.
TCCAGGCCGTCGTCCGGCTGCCCTCGAGCGCCTCGTCGTGACCGCCGGCATCCGCTCCGTCGTGCCCGGTCCCCCCGGGGAAGGATGCCGATGCTCCCCGCGATGATCGCGAATCTGAAGCGACCGCCGCGGACCGTCACCGAGTGGCTCGCCGACGCGGTGCGCGCCGGGGCGATCGTCACGACGGTCGTCGCGCTCTTCACCCTGCCGTTCACCGATTTCGCGGTGCTGTCGATGGCGCTGCCGGCGGTCATGCTGGCGCGCATGATCGGTCTGCGCTCGGGCGTGGACCTGTTGACGTGCGCGACCGTGATCGTCGCGGCCGGCAGCAACGTGATCGACCTGTACCGCGCGTGGACGGGGTGGGACCTCGTCGTGCACGCCCTGTGCACGGGGGTGCTGGCCGCCGTCGCCCTGGTGCTGCTCGACGACGGCGGTGTGATCGCGCCGACCGGACGCCGACGCACCCCGATCGTCGTCGCCACGATCGCGGGACTCGCCCTGAGCGCAGTATGGGAGATGGTCGAGTGGTTCGGCTACCGCTTCATCACCGACGCGATCTTCGTGACCTACGACGACACCATCGGCGACATGATCGCCGGCGGAGCGGGAGCGCTCGCCGCCGGGGTCCTGGCGTCGCGGTTCGCGCTCACGCGCCGGGATCGCTCCGCGCTCTGACCGCCGGCCGACGTGTCAATCCCCCGAGCCGCCCCACCGCGCCCCGTCAGCATGGGCGCACGCCAACGGAAGGATGAACGATGTCGAAGGATCTGTCGAAGGGCGACCGCGTCAGCTGGGACACGCCCCAGGGCAAGACGCAGGGCAAGGTCGTCGAGAAGAAGACCAAGGACTTCCAGCACGACGGACAGAAGTTCACGGCGTCCGACGACGATCCCGCCTACATCGTCGAGTCGGAGAAGTCGGGCTCGAAGGCCGCGCACAAGGGGTCGGCGCTCAACAAGCTGAAGAGCTGATCCGCCTCGTCCTTCGACAGGCTCGGCGGAGAGATCCCCGAGCCTGTCGAAGGGATCGCGGATGACATGACCCGGCGGCCGCGCCGCACACCGGTGCCTACTCCCGGGCGTCCCGCCGCTTGCGCATCTGCGCCAGGGCCAGCCCCAACCGGTGATTGCCCGCCAGCACGTCCTCGTGCCGCTCGAGGAACTCCCAGTACGCCTCGGTGAAGACCGAGTCCTTGGCGTCCTGCGCGGACGGCCACCACGAACCCATCTTCTGCAGGTACGCCCCGCCCGAGACGTAGGGCTTGGTGGCGACGAAGCCGCCGTCGGCGAACTGGCTCATGCCCATGACGTTGGGCACCATGACCCAGTCGTAGGCGTCGACGAACAGCGCGAGGAACCAGTCGTTCACCTGCCGCGGCGCATACCCCTGCAGCAGGAACCAGTTGCCCAGCACCATGAGCCGCTCTATGTGGTGGGCGTAGCCCCACCGGTGCACCCGCTCGAGCACCGTGCGCACCGGGATCGGCAGGTCCTTCGGCATCCGCTCGCCCGAGAACCAGTACTTCTGGATGCGCCCGTCGAGGTGCAGGGCGTTGACGTGCTCGAGCTTCGGGTGCGCGCGGTACATGCCGCGCATGTACTCGCGCCAGCCGATCACCTGGCGGATGAACCCCTCGACGGATGCCAGGGGCGCATCGGTCCGGGTCGCCGCGGCCACGACCTCTTCGACGGTCAGCAGGCCGATGTTCAGCATCGGCGAGATGATCGCGTGGAAGAGGAACGGTTCATCCGCCTTCATCGCGTCCTCGTAGCGACCGAAATCGTGCAGCCGCTCGGCGACGAACACGTCGAGCCAGTCGCGCGAGTCCTCGGGGGTGACCGGCAGCCAGAAGTCCGAAGCGGACCCGGGGTGGTCGGGGTAGCGCTCGTCGACCTCGGCGATCACCGCGCGCGTGATCTCGTCGTGCTCCGGCTGCGGCAGCGGCGGGATCTCGACGCCCTTCTTGGGCAGGGCCTTGCGGTTGTCGGCGTCGAAGTTCCAGCGGCGTCCCGCCGGTTTCCCTCCGTCCATCAGGATGCCGGTCCGTCGCCGCTGCCAGTGGTAGAAGTCCTCCATGAGCGGCGTCGGGTGCTCGGCGAACCACCCGTCGACGTCCTCTTCGGGAGTGAGGAAGAGCCCGTCCGGCAGGACGTCGGTCTCGACGTCGTGGTCGGCGCAGATCCTCGCGATGCGCTCGTCGACCGGTCGGTTGGGGTCGCTCATCCACGTCAACTCGGTCACGTCGTGGCGGGTCAGCAGCCGCTCGAGTCCCGCCTTGAAGGTCAGGTCGTCCTCGAGCGCGATGCGGCGCACGGTCTTACCCTCGGCCTCGAGGCGTGCCGCGGTGTGCCGCATGGCCGAGACCAGCAGCACGATCTTGTGCCGGTGGTACGGCAGCTTCGCGAAGCGCGGAGCGGACTCGATGAAGAAGAACTCCTGGATGCCGTCGTCGGCGTAGGCGGGATGCTCCGCGAACTGCTGCGTGGCGAGGATCAGCGCGGCCCTCATGCCCGCCGCCTCTGCGCCGCGGCCTTCGCCCGGCATCCTCTCGAGCAGTAGAGGACCTGGTCCCACTGGTCGCGCCCGCTCCATCGCTTGCGATCGGTGAAGGGCCGGCCGCAGTAAGCGCAGGGCTTGGAGCGCACCTCGGGTCGTGACATGCCGTCATCGTCGCAAAAGGGGCGTCGACGGATCGGGGGCTTGCGCTCTCACACGACCGGGGTGTGCGCAAGGCCCGCGCGCGCCTCGGCGGGCGCGTGGTGTGCTGCGGCCATGGACACCTCACCGCACCGCGAACCCGACACCGCCGACCAGCCCGACGAGCTCGAGACCGCCGACGCCCCCGTCGTCGACGCGAACGACATCCCCGACACCACAGACGACGACGACGCTCCCGTCGACAACCCCTCGGGCGGCTGAACGGAGGTCGGGCCCCACCTCGATCCGGGGCGGGGCCCGACGACGCTCACTCGGGCAGGTCGAACTTCTCGTTCTCGCCGCCGCGCGGCCGCTCGCCCGTGACCTTCGACGTCACCAGCGCGACGGCGGTGGCGATGCGTCCGCCGGCGCTGCCCCAGTACTCGCCGCTCAGGGCGGACACCTTCAGCAGCGTGACACCCGGGGACTCGGGTCCGTCGGGGAACCACGCCTCGACGCTGGTCGACCACAGCTCCTTCAGTTTCGCGAGGTCGTCGACGACCTCGGCCTCGCCCGCGAGCGAGAGCCAGGTGCCGTCGGTGCTGAACGACAGCCCGACCTGGGGGTCGCGTCGCACGTGTTCGACGGCCGACGCGTGAGTACCGACGATGAACCAGAGGTCGCCGTCCGACTCGGTCTCCTGCACGGTCAGCGGGTGCGCGTGCAGGGCGCCGTCCTCGGCGCGCGTGGTGACCATCGCGAAGCGGAACTTCTTGAGCAGTTCGTTGAGCTTGTCCAGCTCGGGGGTGGTGGCGGTCATGACGCTCCTTCTTGTCGAGACCCTCAGCCCATCCGCCCGCGCGGGTGCGGCGCTACGCGTTGACGTCGGCCGATGGATCTGCTCTCGGCGGGGCGACCCGATCGAGCTCCGCGAGGGCCTCGCGCGCCCGCTGCAGCCGCGCGGGCACGTCGTCGTCCCACCACCGCGGTCCGCGTTCCCCCAGGCCCGCTTTGGCCAGCCCCACCCGGTGCCGGGCGGCGGCGGTCGCCTCCTCGTCGTCGGCGCTCTTGGTCGTCCGCACGGCAGCACGCGCACGGCCCAGGTGCGATCGCAGTCGGGCGGCGATCTCGTCCGGTAGCTCCGGGTCGGTGCGCCACCATCGGCGCCCGTTCACGACCAGCCAGCGTTCGTCGTCGGCGGGGTCCTCGGTTCCGGATGCCATGCCCCCAAGTCCACCCCCGCGTCGCCGCCCGCGAAACTCCCCGGCGAACGTCCGGTCATCCGTGCTACCGTGAGGCTATTCGTTCTGGGACCTGCTTCATCGACGCCCGCCTCATCGTTGAGATGCCGGGCGCACGGCGCCGAGCCGTTTCCGACAGCGTTCCCTCCCTCAATCATCGCGTGCTCCGCTCGACGGCATCCGCCCTCGCGACGCACTCGCGGAAAGTATCTGTGTCTCTGCTTCACCCTTCGCCACTGTCGTGGCGTCAGGCCGATCTCGACGTCTTCGTCGCGACGGCCGGATCCGACTACGCCGGTTTCGTCGGCGCGGCCACCTCGGGCTACGAAGCCCAGGGTCCGCTCGGCGAGAACCTCGGCGTCCACGCGTCCGTCGAGACGGCTCAGGCCGCCGTCGACGGGCATCGCGTCCGCGTCACCGACTCGGTGCCGCGGCGTCCCCGTCCGCTCCGCGTGCGTCGGGGCGGCACCCACGGTCGCATCTGCGGCCCAACATGAATAAAGGAAGAACACGATGGCCACTGGCACCGTGAAATGGTTCAACTCCGAAAAGGGCTACGGCTTCATCGCTCCCGATGACGGCTCGGCCGACCTGTTCGCGCACTTCAGCGCGATCCAGGGCAACGGCTTCAAGGAGCTCACCGAGGCTCAGAAGGTCGAATTCGACGCCGAGCAGGGCCCCAAGGGCATGCAGGCGGCGAACATCCGCCCCCTCTGAGTTCCGCTCCCCCACAAGCCGGGTGCGTCGCCTCGCGACGCCCCGGCTTGTGTCGTTCCCGGGCGCGGACGGAATCCGATGTTTCCGTTTCCCGTGAGGCTGCTGGGCATGTGGACGTATGCCGGGTCGTCCATACGGCGCCCCGTAGTGTGGGCCTCAGTCCGGGGTAGCCGCCCCGGCTCCCGACCACGGTCATCCCGATCCGAGGAGCAGTCCATCGCTTCCACCATCGTCGAGTCCCGCCTCGGCCCCGTCCGCCAGACCTACTCCGGCACGACGGAATTCCCCCCCATCACCAAGGCCTACACAGAGTTGTCCCAGGTCGTCCGCGAAAGCGGATTGCTGGTGCGCACCCCCGTCTTCTACGCCGTCGTCGCGAGTGCGATCGTGCTCGGCTTCGCCGGCTGCGTGACCGGATTCATCCTGCTCGGCGACAGCTGGTTCCAGCTGTTCATCGCCGCGGCCCTCGGCATCCTGTTCACGCAGGTGGCGTTCCTCGCCCACGAGGCCGCGCACCGCCAGATCTTCGCGTCGGGACCGGCGAACGACCGCCTCGGCCTGTTCATCGGCAACGGCATCGTCGGCATGAGCCGGTCGTGGTGGGCGTCCAAGCACACGCGGCACCACGCCAACCCGAACCGCGTCGACAAGGACCCCGACATCGAGATCGACACGATCTCGTTCCTCGACGTCGACGCCGCCAAGGCGCGCGGCGTGCAGCGCTGGATCACCCAGCGTCAGGGGTACCTGTTCTTCCCCCTGCTGGCGTTCGAGGGCATCAACCTCTACGTGCTGGCGCTGCGCCACCTGTTCTCGCGCGGCGAGATCAAGGGACGCTGGGGCGAGCTGGGCCTGCTGGCCCTGCGCCACGCGATCTTCATCGCGCCGATCTTCATCTTCCTGCCGGTCGGCCTGGCCTTCGCGTTCTTCGGGGTGTCGGTCGCGGTGTTCGGCATCTACATGGGTGCGTCCTTCGCCCCCAACCACAAGGGCATGCCGATCATCGCCCCGGGCGCCAAGCTCGACTTCTTCAGCAAGCAGGTGCGCACCTCCCGCAACATCGCGGGCGGCTGGTGGGCCACGTGGCTCATGGGCGGTCTGAACTACCAGATCGAGCACCACCTCTTCCCGAACATGCCCCGCCCGCACCTCAGCCGTGCGCGCCTCATCGTGCGCGAGCACTGCGAGACGCTGAACGTGCCCTACGTCGAGACGACGCTGCTGCAGTCGTACGGCATCGTCATCGCCTACCTCAACCGGGTGGGCCTCGCCGCCCGCGATCCGTTCGAGTGCCCGATGACCGCATCGACCCGGCACCTCACGGTCGAGAAGGGCTGACCCCTCACCGGGAACCGTCCGTCCCGAAGGCGTCGCACCCCCGTGGTGCGGCGCCTTCGGCGTTCACGCGCGCGACACCTCGTGCAGGCGCACGTCGTGGATCCCGGCATCCACGAGGGTGAGGGTCATCATCGTGCACGCCGGCTGGCGCCGCCGGTCGGTGGGCGACCCGGGGTTCAGCAGGCGCATGCCGCCGGGGGTCGTGGTGTCCCAGGGGATGTGGCTGTGACCGAACACCAGCAGGTCCGTGTCGGGGAAGGCGGCATCCATCCTCTTCTCGCGCCCCGCGGCGGCTCCGGTCTCGTGGACGACGGCCACGCGGACGCCGTCGATGTCCGCGCGGGCGATCTCGGGCAGGCGCTCGCGCAGCGCGGGACCGTCGTTGTTGCCCCACACGCCGAGCAGCGATCCGAGCCCGCCGAGTTCGTCGAGCACGCTCTCGTCCACCCAGTCTCCGGCGTGGACGATCAGATCGGCCGCCGCGGCGGCGCGCCGGACATCGTCGGGCAGCGCGCGGGCGCGTCGGGGTACATGGGTGTCTGCCACGAGCAGCAGGCGGGTCGGCATCGTCCCACGCTAGCGATGCCCCCGCGCGCGCGGGCGGGGCTTGTCGGGTGCGGCCGGGCGTCCCCGGCCGCGGCCCGGCGCGCGAGAATGGAGGGGTGTCGACCTCTCGCCGCCTCACCGTCCTGACCCTCGTGACGGATGCCGTCCTCGTCGTCGTCTTCGCCGCGATCGGCCGCGCGGCGCACGACGGTGCCGTCCTCGGCCCCCTCGGCACCGGTCTGCTGACCACGGTCTGGCCGTTCCTGGCCGCCCTGGCCCTGGGGTGGCTCATCACGGGCGTCTGGCGCGCGCCGCTGGCCCTCGTGCGCACGGGGCTCCCCCTGTGGGCGGTCACCGTCGTGCTGGGCGTCATCCTGCGCGCGGCGAGCGGTCAGGGCATCGCGATCGCCTTCGTGATCGTCGCGGCGATCACCCTCGCGGTCTTCGTGCTCGGCTGGCGCGCGATCGCCCTGCTCATCGTCCGATCGCGGCGACGCGCCACGCGCTGAGACGGCGCGGCGGCTCCCGATCGGGCTCGGGCCTCAGGCCTCGTCGGCGAGGGTGACGTCCACCTGGATCTCGCTCGCGAGACGCTCCAGCTCGGCCACGAGGTCGTCGATCGCCACGTCGGCGGGCACCGTCGCGGTGATGGTGGCCTCGAACAGGCGTCCCCCGGCCATCGCGGCATCCGTGGTCTGCGTCGACATGCGCTCGATGCTCGCCCCGTGCCCGCTCAGCGCCGCCGAGACCTCGCGGACGATACCGGCACGGTCGTTGCCGACCACGTCGAAGGTCACCGCGCGCGCCGACGCGACGCCCGGCTCGGCAGACCCCGCGTGGACGGTGACGGTCAGCGTGCCCGCGAGCGACTCGAGGGCGGCGCTGAGCGGGCACGGGGCGAGCATCGAGCGCATGTCGACGCAGACCACGGATGCCGCGATGGCCGGGGGA
>NZ_QAJB01000086.1:0-7409 GCF_003061325.1 Microbacterium sp. HMWF026 | reverse complement strand
GGGCGTCGTCGCGCACGCGCGACGCCCGCGCCCGCCGTGCGCCCGCGCCCGAGCCCGCCTGCCTGCGCCCGCTCCCGACCTGCGTCCGCGCCCGTCCTGTGCACGCGAAACTGCATCCGGCTGACAACTCGGCGACATTCTGCAACCGACTCGTCAGCGGTACGCAGTCTCACGGCCCGTCGTGAGCGACCCGCCGCCGCAAGCGATCCGCCGCCGCGGGCGACCCGCCGGGAGCGCGCGACCGGCCCGCCGCGGGCGACCCGCCGGGCGCGGGCGACTCGCGGCCGCGGGCGACCAGCCGCCGCGGGCGACCCGCCGGGCGCGAGCGGCCCGCGCGGTCAGACCAGCAGCTGGTGCTTGGCGAGGTCGCGGTAGAGGGGAGTGGATGCCACGAGCTCGCTGTGCGTGCCCTGGCCCACGACCCGCCCCTTGTCGAGAACGACGATGAGGTCGCTGTCGACGACCGTCGACAGCCGGTGCGCGATGACCAGCAGCGTCCGGCCCTTGGCGACCGCGTCGATGGCCTCACGCATGCGCTGCTCGTTGACGCCGTCGAGGGACGACGTCGACTCGTCGAGCAGCAGCACCGGGGGAGCGGCCAGCAGGGCACGGGCGATCGCGAGGCGCTGGCGCTCTCCGCCCGAGAGCATCACGCCGTCCTCGCCGACGGGCGCGTCGACGCCGAGGGGGCTGCGGGCGAGGACGTCGCCCAGGTTGACCGCCCGCAGCACCCGCTCGCAGTCCGCGTCCGTGGCCTCGGGGGTCGCGAGCCGCAGGTTGTCGGCGATGGTTCCCGCGAGGGTCGGCGCGTCCTGCTCGACGTAGCCGAAGCGCGCCCGCAGGTCGTCCCGCGCGAGGTCGCGGGCGTCGACGCCGTCGACGAGGATCGCACCCTCGGTGGGGTCGTAGAAGCGCTCGACGAGCGAGAGGATCGTGCTCTTGCCGGCCCCGGACGGTCCGACCAGCGCCACGCGCGCGCCGCGCGGGACCTCGAACGACACCCCGCGCAGCACCTCGCGGTCGTCCTCGACGACTCCGGCGGCGTCATCTTCCGCCGCGGGCTCGAGGTGCACCTGCGCGAGCACCGAGCGCGCCTCGGCCGCGGCCGCCTCGCGCGCCTTCACGACGTGGTCGGGATAGCGGAAGTGCACCTCGCGGAACGCCAGGGCCGCGGCATCCGGAACAGAGGGGGTCGAACCGGCCCGGTCGCTGTCGGCTTCGAGCGGCAGATCGAGCACCTCTTGGATGCGTCCGAGCGCGCCGAGGGCCTGGTTGACCGAGGTGATTGCCCCAATCGCCGAGGCCAGGGGCTGCACGAGTAGGAAGAGAAAGATGACGAACGTCACGAGCGAGGCGACGTCGATGGCTCCGGATGCCACGCGGTACCCGCCCACACCGAGCACGACGAGCAGCGAGACCTGCAGAGCGACGAAGGCGATCGGCACGATGAACGCCGACACCCGCGCGATGCGCACGCCTGCGGCGTAGGCGGCCGTCGCGTTCTCGGTGACGGCGGCGACCTCGCGCTCGGTGGCACCCGCGGCGCGGATCGTACGGATCGATCCGACCGCCCGCTCGACGCCCGACGACAGCTCGCCCACCTTCTGCTGCTGCTCGGCGGAGGCCGCCCGGATCCGCGTGCTCAGCAGGACGACCACGGCGAGAGAGGCACCGACGACCACGACGATGAGCGCGAGCAGCAGGGGATCGATGAACGCCATCGCGATGACCGCGCCGACGAGGATGAGGGCGTTGCCCACGGCATCCGCGAATCCCTGCGTGAGCACCGCGTACAGCAGCGTCGTGTCGGTGCCGACGCGCGAGACGAGGTCGCCGGTGCGGCGGGCGTCGAACTCGCTGATGGGCAGACGCAGGATGCGCGCGATGAGCCGGCGCCGGCTCGAGAACACCACGGCGGTGCCGGTGCGCTGCAGCAGGTAGTGCTGCCAGCCCGAGATGAGCGACGACAGCACCACGAAGCCGACCAGCAACCAGACCAAGGCGCCCAGCGGCACGCTGTTCTGCACGCGGGTGATGACCTGGCCGACGACGAGGGGTTGGGCGAGGGTGGCGCCCGCGCCGAGCACGCTGAGCACGGCGACGACGACGAGCGTGCGCTTGTGCTCGAGCAGGAACGGCAGCAGTTGACGGAACGAGGCGCGCGGGCCTTCGGGCGCGCGGCGGCCGCGCCGACCGCGCGCGGGAGCGGGAACGGACATGCTCATCCTCGGGAAAGGGATCGGGGTACTTCGACCGTACCTCCCGACGCCGCCACCACCGGCCGCGTCGCGCAGCAGGAACGACGGATGCCACGAGGCCCAGGCCCCGTGGCATCCGATGCCGAGAAGAGGTGGGCTTACGGTGCGGTGGCTCCGGCGGCGATGTTGTCGTCGTAGTCGACGTCCTTGGTCTCGGGGGACAGCACCAGGGCGATCAGCGTCAGCACGCCCATCGCCGACAGGTACAGACCCACCAGCCACGGGTTGCCGTCGCCCGCGGCCCACAGGGCGACCGCGACGAGGGGCGCGAGGGCCGCGCCCAGGATCGACGACACGTTGTACGAGATCGCCGATCCGGTGTAGCGGGTGTTGGTGGGGAACAGCTCGGGCAGCACGGCGCCCATCGGCCCGAAGGTCGCCCCCATCAGCAGGAAGCCGAACACCAGGAACGCCTGCACGAGGGCGCCCGTGAACTTCGGGTCGGCCGCGGGCAGCAGGAACACCGAGAACAGCAGGCCGAAGACGATGATGCCGACGGTCACGCCGATCAGCAGGCGCTTGCGTCCGATCGCGTCGGCGACGGGGCCGGACAGCATCGTGAAGACACCGAAGAAGACGACGCCGATGATCTGCATGATGACGAAGTCGGTGTAGCCGAAGCCCAGACCGGGGACGTAGGCGGCGGCGTCGAACGCGGTGCCCGCCTTCTCGGCCGCGGCGGCCGCCCCTTCGGCCGTCGGCTTGGTGCCGTACGACAGGGTGAAGCTGGTCATCAGGTAGAAGAGCACGTAGGTCGCGAGCATGATGAACGTACCGAGGATGAGCTGCTTCCCATTGCGGCGGATGACCTCGCCCAGCGGGAACTTGCGGATCGCGCCGCTCTTCTCGGCCTTGGCGAAGGACTCGCTCTCGACGAGCTTGAGGCGCACGTAGAGGCCGACGATCACCATGATCGCCGAGAACAGGAACGGCACGCGCCAGCCCCACGAGAGGAACTCCGCCGACCGCTGGGCGGTGCCGTCGGGGTGCGGCAGGGCGAAGTTGATCACGAGGAAGACCGTGTTGGCGATGATGAAGCCGATCGGCGCACCCAGCTGCGGGAACGTGCCGAACAGGGCGCGCTTGCCCGTGGGGGCGTTCTCGGTGGCGACCAGCGCCGCGCCCGACCATTCGCCGCCGAGCGCGAAGCCCTGCGCGAGACGCATGATCAGCAGCAGCACCGCGGCCCAGACGTTGATCTCGTTGAAGGTCGGCAGGCATCCGATGAGGAACGTCGCCACACCCATGGTGAGAAGGGATGCCACGAGCGTGGCCTTGCGTCCGAAGCGATCGCCGAAGTGGCCGAAGACCACGGCGCCCAGCGGGCGCGCGACCATGGCGGCGCCGAACACGCTGAACGACAGCAGCAGCGAGGTCGTCTCGTTGCCTGTCGGGAAGAAGAGGATCGGGAAGACCAGCACCGCCGCGGTGGCGTACGCGTAGAAGTCGTAGAACTCGATCGTGGTGCCGATGAGGCTCGCGGTGATGACGCGCGAGCGCGGGTTCGCCGGTGTGCCGGAGGTCGAGCGGGTGGAGGGGGATGAGGTGGTCATGACTGCCTGACGAGAGGATTCTGCAATCGCGTCCGGGATGGGGCGCAGCGGTGGTGCGCCGCAGTCACGAGGGTGGTGGTGAGGGAGCGCACGGGCGGAGGCACCGGCGACGTCCCCGAGTGGGGGACGTTTAGACCCTCCAGTCTATGCGCCGGCTGAGGACCCGCCGATCGTCGCGGTCAGCGCCAGATCACCGCGAGGGCGGCGTTGAGCAGCGTGAGGATGCCGATGGGCCAGAAGATCGCGGGAGAGAGCGACCCGTTGCGCTTCTGGCGGGCCGAGCCGATGCCCAACAGGGCGCCGATCACGATCAGCACGACCAGCTTGATCCCGATCTTGGCGTAGTTCAGGTCGTGGTCCAGGCCCCACGGAGCCGAGAGGATCAGGCCGGTCAGCAGGGAGATCGCGAGGGCGACGCTCATCAACCGGGTCACGCGGATGCGGCGCGCAGCGGCTTCGACGACCCAGGCGCCGAAAAGGATGGCGAAACCGACGAGGTGGACGAGGACGACGACGTTCCGCAGGATCTCCATACCCGTCAGGGTAGGGATGCCGTCCCCTCGGCGCCAGCAAGGGGCGCCTCACCGCGCATCCCCGTGGCTTCGACAGGCTCAGCCACCTCGACGGGTGGTTCCTGAGCCTGTCGAAGGACGGGCCTCAGCCGCGCAGGTCGCGCAGCACCAGGGCGGTGCGGATCGCCGCGTCCGCGGCCTCCTCGCCCTTGTCCTCTTTCGAGCCCTCGAGGCCCGCGCGGTCCAGGCCCTGCTGTTCGTCCTCGAGGGTGAGCACGCCGAAGCCCACGGGCTTGCCCGCGTCGAGGGCGACGCGGGTCAGACCGTCCGTGGCCGCCGACGAGACGAATTCGAAGTGCGGCGTGCCACCCCGGATGATCACGCCGAGGGCGACCACCGCGTCGGCGCCGCCCTCGAACGCCGCGCGGGCGGCGACGGGCAGCTCGAACGATCCGGGGACGCGCACCACGCGGTAGGTCGCGCCGGTGGCATCCAGCACGCGCTTCGCGCCGGCGATCAGACCGTCGGTGATGACCTCGTGCCAGGTGCCGGCGATGACGACGACGTTCAGGCCCGAGGCGTCGACGCCACCGGTCTCGGGTGCTCCACTACCGGCCATCAGGCGCTCTCTTCCTTCATGTGCGCGAGGGCGTCGCGCAGGTCGTCCTCGGCGATGATGTGACCCATGCGGTCGCGCTTCGTCTCGAGGTACTGGTGGTTGTTGGGACCCACGCCCACGAGCAGGGGCACCTGCTCGACGACGTCCAGGCCGAAGCCGCGCAGCTGCGCGACCTTGTCGGTGTTGTTGGTCAGCAGGCGCACCTTCTCGACACCCAGGTCGGTGAGGATGCCGGCGGCGGCGGCGTAGTCGCGCGCGTCGGCGGGCAGACCCAGGGCGAGGTTGGCATCCACCGTGTCCATTCCGCGCTCCTGCAGGTTGTAGGCGCGCAGCTTGTTGATGAGGCCGATGCCGCGGCCCTCGTGTCCGCGCATGTAGATGACGATGCCGCCGTCGCGGTCGATCGTGTCGAGGGCGGCCTCCAGCTGCGGGCCGCACTCGCACTTGAGCGAACCGAACGCCTCGCCGGTCAGGCACTCCGAGTGCACGCGCACGAGGGGAGCCTGCTCGGTGAGGTCGCCCGAGACCACGGCCAGGTGGTCGGTGCCGGTGACGCGATCCTTGTACGCGAGGAAGCGGAAGGTCCCGTGCGAGGTGGGCACGTTCGACTCTGCGCGCAGGCTCACGCGGCGCCGGGGTGCGGCCGTCGCCGGCAGCGGGTCGGTCTCGTTCAGGTGGGCGATGAGCTGCTCGATGGTGATGACCGGGATGCCGTCGCGCTCGCCGAGCTCGAACAGCCCGGGCAGGCGCATCATGCTGCCGTCTTCGGCGACGACCTCGGCGATCGCGCCGACCGGCTCGAGGCCCGCGAGCCGCATGAGATCCACCGCGGCCTCGGTGTGCCCGGCGCGCTCGCGCACGCCGCCGTCCACCGCGCGCAGGGGCAGCACGTGACCGGGGCGGATGAGGCTGGTCGGCACCGACGCGGGATCGGCCAGCACGCTCAGGGTGTGGGCGCGGTCGGCGGCGCTGATGCCGGTGGTCACGCCCGACGCGGCGTCGACGCTCACCGTGTACGCGGTGCCACGGGCGTCCTGGTTGACCTCGACCATCGGCGGCAGGTCGAGACGGTCCGCCCACTCGGCGGGCATCGGCGCGCAGACGTAGCCGCTCGACCAGCGCACGGTCCACGCGAGCCACTCGGGGGTGGCGAGCTGCGCCGACAGGATGACGTCGCCTTCGTTCTCGCGGTTCTCGTCGTCGGCGACCAGGATCGGCCGGCCCTGACGCAGGGCCTCGAGGGCCTCGGGGATGGTGGACAGGCTCATGCGGAGCCCCTCTCGGTCTGTGCGGCCGCGGCCGCGGGGTTCTCTGTCGTACGGAAGGCGAGCATGCGCTGCACGTGGCGGGCGAGGATGTCGGTCTCGAGGTTCACGGGCGTCCCGGCCTCGGCGCGACCCAGGGTCGTGGCGGCGAGCGTCTCGGGGATGAGCGAGACCTCCAACCACGGCTCGGGCTCCTCGGCGGGGCTCACCGCGCTGACCGTCAGCGAGACGCCGTCGATCGCGATGGAGCCCTTGTCGACCACCAGCGGGGCCAGGGCGGACGGGATGCCGACCCGCACGACGCTCCACTGCGCACCCGGGCGCACCTCGCGCACGGTCCCGGTGCCGTCGATGTGGCCCTGCACGATGTGGCCGCCCAGGCGCCCGTGCGCGGCGGTGGCCCGTTCGAGGTTGACCGCGCGTCCGGGGGCGACGTCGGCGAGCGTCGACATGTCGAGGGTCTGCTTCATGACGTCGGCGGTGAACCAGTCCTCGCCCTGGTCGACCACGGTCAGGCACACGCCGCTAACCGAGATCGAGTCGCCGTGGCCGGCATCCGACACCGACAGCGGCGCGCGCAGGGTGAGGCGGACGCCGTCGCCGGACGGTTCGACGGCGGTGACGGCGCCGATCTCTTCGACGATTCCGGTGAACATCAGGCTTCTCCTCTGTTCTCGTGGGTACCGGCGGTCTCGTGGCCGCTCGGGCGGGGGACGGCGACGATCAGCAGGTCGTCGCCGAGGGTCTGCAGGGATGCCACGTACAGTCGCCGCGCGGCGTCGATCGTGGGCACGCCCAGGTCGCCGAGCGCCAGGCGCGAACCGCCCAGCAGGACGGGGGCGACGTACACCAGCAGCTCGTCGGCCAGTCCCTCGCGCACGAACGCGCTCGCGAGGGTCGGACCGCCCTCGACGAACACGCGCTGGACGCCCTGCTCGGCCAGATCGGCGAGCACCGCGTGCAGGTCGTGCGTCGCGTAGAACAGGGGGGCGCGCGGGTGGCGGCGCACGGCGGCATCCGGAGCCGTCTCGCTCTCGCCGATGACGACGGGCATCGGCTGCGCGTCGAGCAGCGAGCCGTCGGCCGCGCGCGCCGTCAGGGCGGGGTCGTCGGAGCGGACCGTGCCGGTGCCGGCGACGATCGCGTCGGCCTGCGCGCGACGGTCGTGCACGTCTCGGCGGGCGGCGGGGCCGGTGATCCAC